>DATDLP010000536.1:0-17196 GCA_036519255.1 Croceibacterium sp. | reverse complement strand
CTCGGTGATCTTGTTCAGCCAGTAGGGGGCTTTGGGGGGGCGTTATGGCAGCGAAGGGAATTCTGGCGGCCGTGGTCGCCTTGGCAGTGCTCGCACCGGTTGCGGCGGCGGCGCAGGACGAGAGCAACGTGATCGTCACGGGCATGCGTTCCAACAGGTCCGCGAACGAGTATTACGACGAGCAGCAGTCTGCGATCGGCCTGACGCGCAAGGCCGACTATTTCGTCAAGCCGCTCTACGTCAGCTCGGATTCGCGCGATCCGGACGAGCGGCGCCAGGAGCTGTTCGCGATGTTGCGCGCGACGATCGAGCGCGCGGGCGCGGCCGGCATCACGCTCGTCGCGGGGGACTTCACGCTCACCCCGGTGACAGTGGCCAACATGGAGGAGCTGTCGATCGGCTCGGGCAACCGTCCGGACACCAGCCGGGTGCAGATCTATGCCCGCATGCCGGTCAGCAGCAGCGTGGCCAGCGTGCGCGAGGCCGACCGGCGGATCACCGCTTTCGTCAAGAGCGTGCCGGTCACCGGCCGTTCGTTCGTCGAGACTGGCGGGACCGTGCTCGGGCTCAGCAACCCCGACCAGTACCGGCTCGAGGTGGTCAAGACGATTGCCGACGAAGCCAGGCGCTACGCCGCGCAGTTCGGCTCCGACTACGGGATCGAGATCCGCGGGCTCGATTCCGAGCTGTTCTGGCAGCAAGCGAGCGAGACCGACGTGTTCCTCTACATTGCGCACAGTTTCGTGGTGCGGCCGAAATAGCGCCAGATTTTGCCCGCCGGGGCGGACGTCGATTGGGCGAACTGCCACCGGCAACGAAGCACGGCTGGCGTTGGCGGCATTCCGCGCTAGACTGGGCGGAGCACCGAGGGGAGGACTCGTCCATGAAGTCGATTGCATTGCTGTTCGCCGCCGCGGGCATGGCCACCGCCATGACCGTCGCCATTGCCCCGTCCGCGGCGATCGCCGCCGCGCCGTCCGCCGACATCAGCGGCACCTGGACCACCGAGTTCGAGAGCCAGGTGGGCAAGCAGACCTACACCTACACCTTCAAGCTCGAAGGCGGCACGCTCACCGGCCATGCCAAGTCGAACCTCGGCGAGGGCGACCTCTCGGGCACCGTCGACGGCGACAAGGTCACCTTCGTCGAGAACCTCGACTACCAGGGCCAGGCGCTCGCGATCACCTACACCGGGCAGATCGTCTCGCCCGGCGAGATCAAGTTCAAGCGCGACGTCGGCGGCCAGGGCGGCGAGGAGTTCACGGCCAAGCGGTCGTAGCGTCCCGGCGGGGAACGCGGACGCTTTCCCCGCGCGCCGAATCGCCTATGGCGGCGGCATGACCGTCACCACCCGCTTTGCGCCGTCGCCCACCGGGCGGCTGCACGTCGGCAACGTGCGCACCGCGCTGCACAACTGGCTGCTGGCCCAGAAGGCCAAGACGTCTGGGGCCGGCGGCCGGTTCCTGCTGCGGATCGACGACACCGACACGGCGCGCAGCGAGGAGCGGTTCGTCGACGCGATCCGCGCGGATCTGGCGTGGCTCGGACTCGAGCCCGACGGCGAGGAGCGGCAGTCGGCGCGGCTGGCGATCTATCAGGAAGCGTTCGAGCGGCAGCGCGACGCGGGGCGCATCTATCGGGCTAACGAGACCGCGCAGGAACTCGAGCTCAAGCGCAAGGTCGCGCTCGGGCGCGGGCTGCCGCCGATCTACGATCGCGCTGCGCTCAGGCTGACCGACGCCGAGCGCGCGGCCAGGGAGGCCGAGGGTATCGCGCCGCACTGGCGCTTCCGGCTCGAGCACGACGAGCCGGTCGAATGGCTCGACGGCATCCGCGGGCAGCAGCATTTCGAGCCGGCGCAGCTGAGCGATCCGGTGGTGCGCCGGGCCGACGGCTCGTGGCTTTACATGCTGCCGAGCGCGGTCGACGACGTGGCGATGGGCGTGACCGACGTGCTGCGCGGCGAGGACCATGTCTCGAACACCGCGCTGCAGATCCAGATGTTCACCGCGCTCGGCGCGCCGGTGCCGCGCTTCGCGCACGAGGCGCTGCTGGTGGGGAGCGAAGGCAAGCTGTCGAAGCGGCTCGGTTCGCTCGGATGCGACGCGCTGCGCGAGAGCGGGATCGAGCCCGAGGCGATCGTCGCGCTGCTCGCGCGGCTCGGCACCTCGCAGCCGGTCGAGCCGATCGCCGAACGGCAGACGCTGGTCGAGACATTCGATCTCGCGAGCTTCGGTCGCGCGCCGGCACGGTTCGACGAGGCCGAGCTGGCGCGGCTCAACGCCGCGATCGTGCACCAGCTGCCGTTCGAACAGGTCGCGCCACGGTTGCCCCCGGGTATGACCGCTGCGGGCTGGGAGGCGATCAGGCCCAACCTCGCGACGATCGCCGACGCGGCCGGCTGGTGGCGCGTGGTCACCGGGCCGGTCGACATTCCGGCGTTCGACGACGAGACCCGCGCCTATCTCGTCGAGGCCGCCCGGCTGCTGGCGTGGAGCGAGGATCCGTGGAGCGCGCTTACCGCGGTCCTCAAGCAGGCGACCGGGCGCAAGGGCAAGGCGCTGTTCCTGCCGCTGCGCCAGGCGCTCACCGGGGTCGACCACGGCCCCGACATGCACGCGTTGCTGCCGCTGATCGGCGAGGCCGAGGCGCGTCGCCGGCTCGAAAGCGCCGCTTCGGCCTGACCCTACGCCGGGGCTGTCCGGCGCATTTGCGCTTGGCAGCCGCGTCCGGCCGCGCTAGTGGCTATGTTATACCGTAACATCAAAGATTCCCCATGCCCCTCATCCGCTTTGCTTTGCTTGCCGCGACCGCGCTCGCCGTTTCCACGCCCGTTCTCGCCCAGGACCCGCCCACGCCCGAGCCGCCCGCCGATCCTGGGGCGGAGGACGGCGACGACTTCCACGGCACGATCTACGTCACCGCCGGCGGACTGCAGCGGCTCGACATGCTCGCCGGCACCTCGGTCATGGAAGGCGAGGAACTCCAGCGCAATCTCGACGGACAGATCGGCGAAGTGCTGGCCAAGATCCCCGGGGTTTCGGCGACGAGCTTCTCGCCCGGCGCCTCGCGGCCCGTGCTGCGCGGCTTCTCGGGCGACCGGGTGCGCGTGCTGGTCGACGGGATCGGCTCGATCGACGCCTCGAACACTTCGGCCGATCACGCGGTGACGATCGACCCGCTTACCGCCGACCGGATCGAGGTGCTGCGCGGCCCCGCGGTGCTGCTCTACGGCAGCTCGGCGATCGGCGGCGCGGTCAACGTGATCGACAAGCGGATCCCGCAGCGCGTGCCCGGCGAGCCGGTGCATCTCGATGCGACCGCGGCGCTCGACACTGCCTACGACCTGCGTGAAGGCGGAGCCTCGATCGACCTGCCGCTGGCTCCGACGCTGGCGTTCCACGCCGATGGATCGTGGCGGCAGACCAACGACGTCGAGATCGCCGGGTTCGCGCTGGCTGAGCCGCTGCGGCAGGAGCTGCTGGCCGACGCGGAGGAGGAGATCGAGGAAGGCCACACCGACGAGGCCGCCGAGCTGATCGAGGCGGCCCAGGTCGCGGACGTCCTGCCGTCGAGCGCGACCCAGACCTGGTCGCTCGGCAGCGGGCTCGCCTGGATCGGCAGCGGCGCCAGCCTCGGCGTTTCGGTCGGCTACTACGATAGTGCCTACGGCGTACCCGTGCGCCCGGGCGCGCACCACGATCACGCGGAGGACGGCGAGGAAGGCGACGAGGAGCCGCACGACCACGGCGAGGAGACGGTCTCGATCGACCTCGAGCAATGGCGCGCGGACTTGCGCGGATCGATCGAGCTCGGCGGCGGGTTGTTCGAGCAGCTGACCACGCGCTGGGGCTACTCGGACTACGCGCACACCGAGCTCGAGGGCGACGAGATCGGCACCACTTTCGCGGTCGAGGGCGTCGAGGGCCGTGTCGAGCTGGTGCAGAACGAGCGCGGCGGCTGGCGCGGCTCGATCGGCGGGCAATACCTGCTGCGCGATTTCGCCGCCGTTGGCGCGGAGGCCTTCGTGCCGCCCAACACCACCGAAAGCGTGGCGCTGTTCACGTTGCAGGAGCTGGACTTCGATCCGTTCGAGCTCGAGGCCGGGCTACGCTACGAGCGGACCGCGCTCGAGGCCGAAACCCTCGCTATTGAACGGACCTTCGATACCTTCTCGGCGGCGCTGGGCTTCGCCTACAGCCCGCTGCCGGGGCTGCGCCTCGGCCTCAACGGCTCGCGCGCTGCGCGGGCCCCCTCGGCCGAGGAGCTGTTCGCCGACGGGCCGCACATCGCCACGCAGCAGTTCGAGATCGGCGACCCCGATCTGGCGCAGGAAACCGCGTGGGGCCTCGAGGCCTACGCGCGCGGCAGCATGGGCGGAGCCGACTTCGGGCTCGCGGTCTACCGCACCTGGTTCGACGATTTCGTCTACCTGCAGGCGACCGGGACGGAAGAGGACGGGCTGCCGGTCTATCGCCAGCTGCAGCAAGGCGCCGACCATTTCGGGATCGAGGCCGAGGCGAGCGTGCCGCTGTTCCGCGCGGGCGGCTTCCGCTTCGTCGGCGACGTGCAGGGCGACTACGTCCGCGCGACACTGGCCGACGGCTCGCCGGTGCCGCGGATGCCGCCGCTGAGCCTGCTCGGCGCGCTCGAGGCGCAGTCCGATGCGCTCGATGCGCGGGCCGAAGTGCAGTGGTTCGATGCCCAGGACCGCATCGCGCCGTTCGAGACACCGACCGAAGGTTTCGCCCACCTCAATCTGTCGCTCGCGTGGAAGCCGTTGCGCGGGAGCGACAACGTTACGGTCATGCTGCAGGCGAACAACCTGCTCGACGCCGAGGGCCGGCGGCACGCGAGCTTCACCAAGGACTTCGTCCCGCTCGCGGGCCGCAACGTGAAGCTGAGCGTGCGGACGAGCTTCTAACCTCCCCGAGCGGGGGAGGTTAAACCTCGTCGTAGTGGAATGGCGCGATTACCGGCTCGGGGTAGGCCTCGTAGTCGATGCTCGGCGGGTGGTCGGGCGCGAGGCCGTCGATCGAGCGCAGCAGCTTCACTCCGCCGCGGTGCCAGCCTTCGTCATACTCGGCGTAGAAGTTGACCACGCCGTGGAGGGAGGCGATGCGCCAGCGCCAGGAACCGTTATGCTCCTCGCGGAGGTAGGCGTTCTCGTAGGTCGCCTCGCCCCAGCGGCCTTCATGGCCGAGTCGGCCGACCATCATCAGCGTGCGCCAGCGGCCCTTCGCGGTGCCGGCCTCGCTGTCGATGTGGAGCACCGGCTGGAGCTGCATGTGGTTGTACAGCGTGCCGTGGCCGTAGGGCGGCAGGTGGCGGAGGTACGCGCGCACCCGCTCGCGCCCGACGTAGACCCCGCGGCCGGCGATCTCGAGCGTGCCCTCAGCGGCGAACAGCTCGGCCGCCTGGTCCCACAGCCCCTTGTCGACGTAGTAGCCGTAGGCGCCCTGCAGGTTGACCAGCTCGCGGTAGTCCTCGGCCGCGCGCACGCGGCCGCGCAACTCCGCGAGCTCGGCCCTGAGCTCGGCTATCTCGTCCATGTCCCCTCCCTTTTCGCCGCGTCAGAACCAGCGGCGTTTCGGCCTTAGCGTGGCGGCGCCGTTGCCGTCGACCTCGACCGTATGCGGCGTGGTCACGGCCTCCGCCCGGCCCTCGGCGCGCGCGGCGCGGACTTCGGCCTTATGCGCGCGGCGTTGCGCGCGCATGTAGTCGTAGCTGCCCCGCATGTGGCCGTAGGCGAAGACCGCCAGCAGCCCGCCGATGATCGCGAGGTTCTTGAGCGCCAGCGTGGCCTGCAGAGGGTCGCCGAACTGATTGTGGAAGAAGAAGATCGTCAGTGCCACGAAGGCCGCGAGCAGCACCGCGACCAGCCGCGTCATCAGCCCCACCGCGAGCAGCACGCCCGCCACGGCCTCGAACAGGCCCACCGGCAGCGCGAACACGCTGGGAAGGTTGGTCGCCTCGAGCATCGCAGCGGTCGGCGCTGGGTCGACCAGCTTCTGCACGCCCGAAACGAGGAACATCACCGCCAGCAGCAGCCGGCCCAGAACAGCGGCAATCCACGACATCACGGTTCTCCACGCGTCGGCCCTCCCCGCCGCGCGGGTGGTTAACGCATGTGCGGCCAATCGGTGCCACAGGACGTGCGCGGCGCGCGGCGAGCCGCGTCAGAGCTTGGGCAGCGTCACCCCGCGCTGGCCCATGTACTTGCCGGCGCGGTCGGCATAGCTGACCTCGCACGGCTCGTTGCCCTGCAGGAACAGGAACTGGCACGCGCCCTCGTTGGCGTAGATCTTGGCCGGGAGCGGGGTGGTGTTGGAGAACTCGAGCGTGACGTGGCCTTCCCAGCCCGGCTCGAGCGGGGTGACGTTCACGATGATCCCGCAGCGCGCGTAGGTGCTCTTGCCGAGGCAGATCACCAGCACGTCGCGCGGGACACGGAAGTACTCGACCGTGCGCGCGAGCGCGAACGAGTTGGGGGGAATCACGCAGACCTCGGTCTTGCGGTCGACGAAGCTGTTGGGGTCGAACTCCTTCGGATCGACCACCGACGAGTTGACGTTGGTGAAGATCTTGAAGTCCTCGGCCACGCGCGCGTCGTAGCCGTACGAGCTGAGCCCGTAGGAAATGCAGCCGTCGCGCCGCTGCGCCTCGACGAACGGCTCGATCATGCCGTGCTCGAGGGCCTGTTCGCGGATCCACCGGTCGCTGAGAATCGCCAGGGGGAAGGGATTCCGGAGCGGGGCGGGCGGGGCAAGCCAGCGACCCGTTTTATCCCCCTCCCGCTTGCGGGAGGGGAGATCACCCGCTCGCCAGCAGGCTCGCGTTGCCGCCCGCCGCAGTGGTGTCGATCGTGGTCACCCGCTCGGTGGCGAAGCGCACGACGTAGTTCGGGCCGCCGGCCTTGGGCCCGGTGCCCGACAGGCCCTCGCCGCCGAACGGCTGGCTGCCGACGACCGCGCCGATCTGGTTGCGGTTGACGTAGAAGTTGCCCGCGCGGGCGCGGCTTTCGACCAGGCGGCGGGTCGCGTCGATGCGGCTGTGCAGGCCGAGGGTGAGGCCGTAGCCGGTGGCGTTGATGTCTTCGATCACCAGTTCGAGCTGGTCGGCACGGAAGCGCGCGACGTGCAGCACCGGGCCGAAGTTCTCGCGCTGGAGATCGGCGATCGAGTCGATCTCAACGATCGCCGGGGCGACGAACGTGCCGCGCTCACAGCCGGGCGGGAGCTCGCGCTGCCACACGCGGCGGTGCGCCCCACGCATCTGCGCGAGGTGAACGTCGAGCGCGCGCTTGGCCTCGGCATCGATTACCGGGCCGACGTCGGTCGCGAGATCGGCGGGATCGCCGATCACCAGCGCTTCGAACGCGCCCTGGATCATCGCCAGCATGCCGTCGGCGACGTCGTCCTGCAGGTACAGCACGCGCAAGGCGCTGCAACGCTGGCCGGCGCTCTGGAAGGCCGAGCTCATCACGTCGCGCGCGACCTGCTCGGGCAGCGCCGAGCTGTCGACGATCAGCGCGTTCTGCCCGCCGGTCTCGGCGACCAGCATGCCGATCGGCGCGTCGCGCGCGGCGAGCGCGCGGTTGATCGCGCGCGCGGTCTCGGTCGAGCCGGTGAAGGCCACGCCGGCGATCCGCGGGTCCGAGGTCAGCGCCGCGCCGACCTTGCCGTCGCCGGGCGCGAGCTGGAGCACGTCGTTGGGGATGCCGGCCTCGTGGCACAGGCGCACCGCGAGCGCGGCGATCAGCGGGGTCTGCTCGGCGGGTTTGGCGATCACCGTGTTGCCCGCGGCCAGCGCGGCCGCGGCCATGCCGACGAAGATCGCCAGCGGGAAGTTCCACGGGCTGATCGTGGCGATGACCCCGCGGCCGTGGAGGCGCAGCAGGTTCGCCTCGCCGGTCGGGCCGGGCAGCGGCTGCGGGGCGCTGAACAGCATGCGCGCCTCGCAGGCGTAGTAGCGCAGGAAGTCGACCGCCTCGCGCAGCTCGAGCACGCTGTCGGTGAGCGTCTTGCCGGCTTCGCGTTGGCACAGGCTGATGAGCTCGGCGGAGTGGGCTTCGAACAGGTCCGAAGCCTTGATCAGAAGCGCGGCGCGGGCGCTGCCGCCGAGCGCGTCCCAGGCGGGCTGGGCGGCTTCGGCGCGGGCAAGCATGAGGTCGACGTCGGCGGGGGTGGCGTCGAGGGACTGGCCGGCGACGAGGCCGTTGTCTTGCGGGGAGCGGATGTCATGTGTCTCCCCCTCCCCTTCAGGGGAGGGGGTCGGGGGGCTGGGGCCGTCCGCGGCGTTGCGCGACTCCCCCTCTCCCCACCCTCTCCCCTGAAGGGGAGAGGGCTTTGGTTGGGCTATGACCGTGGGGACCGCGGCCCAGTCTCGCGTCTCCAACGATTTCAGCGCCGCCAGCAGCGGCTCACGCACGGTCGGATCGGCGAGGTCGATCCCCGCGCTGTTGCGGCGGTTGGGGTAGATGTCGGCGGGGAGCGGGATCGACGGGTTGCGCCTCGGTTCGAGCGCGGCGAGGTCGGTCACCGGGTTGGTCACCAGCGCCGCCACCGGCACGCCGGCATCGGCCATGCGGTTGACGAACGACGAGTTGGCGCCGTTTTCGAGCAGGCGGCGCACGAGGTAGGCGAGCAGGTCCTTGTGCCCGCCGACCGGAGCGTAGATGCGCACCCGGGTGGCGCTGTCGCCTTCGTCCTCGGCGAGCACGTCGTAGACGTCCTCGCCCATCCCGTGGAGCCGCTGGAACTCGAACGCGCGCCGGCCCGCCAGCGCCCTGATCGCGCCGATCGTGTAGGCGTTGTGCGTGGCGAACGCCGGGTAGATCGCGTCCTCGGCCGCGAGCAGCTTGGCCGCGCAGGCGAGGTACGACACGTCGGTCGCGACCTTGCGGGTGAACACCGGGTAGTCGGCATAGCCGCCGACCTGGCTCAGCTTGATCTCGCTGTCCCAGTAGGCGCCCTTGACCAGCCGGACCATCAGCCGGCGGTTGTGCCGCCGGGCGAGCACGGCGACCCACTCGCACAACGGCACGGCGCGCTTCTGGTAGGCCTGCAGTGCGAGACCGAAGCCCTGCCAGCCGCTGGCGAACAACGTGTCGTCGGCGACGAGGGCTTCGATCACGTCGAGCGACAGCTCGAGCCGCTCGGCTTCCTCGGCGTCGATCGTGAAGTGGATGTCGGCCGCGCTCGCAGCCATGGCGAGCTCGCGCACGATCGGCACCAGCGCGGCGGTGGCGGCTTCGGCGTGGGGGAAGTCGTAGCGCGGGTACAGCGCCGACAGCTTGACCGAGATTCCCGGGCTTGCCCGCACGCTGCCGCTTGCCTCCCGCGCCAGCCGGGCGATCGCCGCGGCGTAGCTCGCGCGGTAGCGTTCGGCGTCGGCGAAGGTCATCGCCGCCTCGCCGAGCATGTCGAACGAGTGGGTCAGGCCCTGCTTGCGCTCAGGCTCGGCGCGCTTGAGCGCCTCGTCGATCGTGCGCCCGAACACGAACTGCCCGCCGAGGATGCGCATCGCCTGCAGCGTCGCCTGGCGGATCACCGGCTCGCCGAGCCGGCCGACCGCGCGGCGCAGCGCATTGGCGAAGCCGGCGTCGTCGCGCGTCCCGCCTCGCAGCACCTGCCCGGTGAGCATGAGCGAGAAGGTTGCCGCGTTGACGAAGGTCGAGTCCGAATCGCCGAGCTTGCCGCCCCAGTCGATCCCAGCGAGCTTGTCGTGGATCAGCGCGTCGGCGGTCTCGGCGTCGGGCACGCGCAGCAGTGCCTCGGCGAGGCACATCAGCGCGATGCCCTCGTCGGTGCCGAGGCCGTAGCTCTGCAGGAACGCATCCAGCCCGCTCGCCTTGCGCTCGCGTGCGCCCTCGATCAGCCGGGAGGCCAGCGCGGCGGCTTCCGGATGGGCAGCGGTGGCGGAGGCGGCCTGGCGCAGTCGCTCGGCGACGCAGGCGGCTTCCTCCTGGCGGTAGGCGGCGCGCAACGCGGAACGGTCGATCGGCATCGTCCGCGCCCTGCACCCGGTTTCAGCTGTTATCAATCCACTCGTAGCGGAACGCGTCGCCGTCGCGTTTGACGTAGCCCGCCGAGGTCCGCCGGAAGTGCGCAGGGAAGCACATCGTGTCGGTATCCGCGAGCCGCTCCATCGTTGCCTTGCGCACCTGGCACGCGGTGGCGCCGTCGGTGTCGAACGCGAATGGCAGGTCGTGGCGGATCAGCTGCACCGGGTGGTGGATCACGTCGCCCCAGAAGATGCCAAGCGGGCCGTCGGCCTGCGCGTTGACCGTGCAGCAGCCGGGCGAGTGGCCGAACGCGGGCTCGAGCCACACGCCGTTGCCGATCTCGCGGTGCGCGACAGCATCCTCGTCGACCACGTCGCCCTGGCCGGCCTCCATGACGGGTACGATCGAATCGACGAACGCCCAGTTGTGCAGGTCCTCGCCGTCGGGGTTGGTCTTGAAGTACTCGAAGTCGCGTCGGCCGAACACGTAGCGCGCGTTGGGGAAGGTCGGCACCCACTTGCCGTTGTCGAGCTTGGTGTTCCAGCCGACGTGGTCGAAGTGCAGGTGAGTGCACATGACCATGTCGATCTGGCCGGGCTCGAAGCCGGCACGGCGCAAGTTGCCGAGGTAGTCGGTGTCGAGCTGGTGGACCTCGGGCAGGAGCTCGCGGTTCTTGTGATTGCCGCAGCAGGTGTCGATCAGGATCGTCTTGCCGTCGAGCTCGATCACCCACGAATGGACCGAGAAGGTCATCTTGCTGGTCTCGGGATCGGCGTTCACTTCGTCCGGCTGGTCGTACCACGCGAGCATGCGCTTCATGTCGTCGGCGGTGGTGCCCGGAAGCTGGCTCAGCAGCGGCACCGGGCTGTCCATCTCCCACACCTTGTGGACCCGCATGCGCCCCAGCTCGATCGGCTTCATTGCTCTCTCCCGCCGGCTGTTCTAGCCGGTCCGCGAACACTCTGGGGGATGCGATGCGGCAGGGCAATGGAGATGCGGGCTACCCGGTGCACGCCAGCGGCACCGTCGCCGACGCGATAGCCGCGGTACTCAAGCGCGAGGGGGTCGAGATCGTGTTCGGCTATCCGCGCAACCAGATCCTCGAGGCCGCCGCGCGGATCGACATCCGCACCGTGATCGTCCGGCAGGAGCGCACCGGGCTGCACATGGCCGACGCGGTCAGCCGCATGTCCAAGGGCCGGCAGATGGGTGTGTTCGTCATGCAGCAGGGGCCGGGCGCGGAGAATGCGTTCGGCGGGGTGGCGCAGGCGTTCGCCGACAGCATTCCGGTGCTGGTCATGCCGCAGGGCTACGCGCTGAACCAGGCTTACGTGCCGTACAACTTCAACTCGGTGCGCTCGATGGCCAGCGTGGCCAAGCACGCCGAGCCGCTGACTTCGCCGGGCGACGTGACGGCGGTCATGCGGCGCGCGTTCGCGATGCTGCGCAACGGGCGGCCGCAGCCGGTGGTGGTCGAGCTGCCGTACGACGTGCTGGCGATGCAGTTCGAGGGCACGCTCGACTACGCGCCGGGCAAGGTGGTGCGCTCGCAGCCGGAGCAGGCCGCGATCGAGGCGGCGGCCGACGCGCTGGTCGCGGCGGCGAACCCGGCGATCTACGCCGGGCAGGGCGTGCACTGGGCCGAGGCCTACGACGAGCTGCGCGCGCTGGCCGAGCACCTGGCGATCCCGGTGATGACCAGCCTGCCCGGCAAGAGCGCGTTCGACGAGACGCATCCGCTCGCGCTCGGCTCGGGCGGCAACGGCATCAACGGCGGCGTGCGCAAGTGGCTCGACGAGTGCGACCTGCTGTTTGGCGTGGGCTGCAGCTTCACCGCGACCTCTTTCGGGCTGGCGATCCCAGCGGGCAAGCGCGTGATCCATGCGACGCTCGACCCGCTCGACATCGACAAGTCGGTGCCGAGCGAGATTGCGCTGGTGGGCGATGCGAAGCTGACGCTCGCGGCGCTGCTCGAAGCGGTGAGACAGCGCGTGCCGGAGTCGCGCGATGCTGCGCTGATTGCGCAGCAAATCATTGAAACAGAACAGCAATGGTTTGCAAAATGGCACGCCAAGTCGACGCAAGAGAGCAGCCCCCTGTCGCCCTACCGCGTGCTGTGGGACCTGCAGCAAACGGTAGACGTCGCGAACACGATCATCACCCACGACGCCGGCTCCCCGCGCGACCAGCTCGTGCCGTTCTGGAAGAGCACGAGCCCGCACGGCTACATCGGCTGGGGCAAGTCGACCCAACTCGGCTACGGTCTCGGCCTGGCGATGGGGGCCAAACTGGTCCATCCCCACAAGCTGTGCATCAATGTGTGGGGCGACGCGGCGATCGGCTTTACCGGGACCGACCTCGAGACCGCCGCGCGCGAGCGAATCCCGATCCTGTCGATCCTGCTCAACAACGAGGCGATGGCGATCGAGCTCCCGGTCATGCCGGTGGCTACGACCAAGTACCGCGCGACCGACATCTCGGGCGACTACGCGGCCTTCGCGCGCTCGCTCGGCTGCCACGGCGAGCGCGTGACCGAAGCGAGCGAGATCGTCCCCGCGCTGCGCCGCGCGATCGCCGCGACCGAGGCCGGACAGCCTGCGCTGGTCGAGTTCATCACCGAACAGGAAACGCAAATCTCGCGGGGGTGACCTGTGCGCGATACGTAACCGGCTCTTAACCAAACCTGCCGCATAGCCCGCGGACCCGGAATTTTGGGGGCGGGCGCAATGGATGATCTTCTGGCGGAATTCGTCGCCGAAACACGTGAAATGCTGGGAGCGCTGGCCGGCGAGATCGTCGCGTGGGAAGCCAATCCCGACGACCGTGCGCGGCTCGATACGATTTTCCGCTTCGTCCACACCGTCAAGGGCAACTGCGGCTTCTTCGATTTCCCGCAGCTCGAATCGCTGAGCCATGCGGCCGAGGACGCGCTCGCTGACGTGCGCGCCGGGCGCCGCCAGGCCGACAGCCGGCTGGTCGACGCGGTGCTCGCGGTGATCGACCGCATCGGCGTGATGATCGCCGAGATCGAGCGCGGCGAGCCGCTGTCCGAAGCCGCCGACGACGTGTTGATCGCCGCGCTGGCCGGCGGCGCGCTCGACGACGGCGAGCAGGCGCTCCCCAGCGTGACGGGACCCGGAGTCCAGCGTTCGGCCGCTCCGGTCGCCGAGCAGCGCACGATCCGCCTGCCGGTCGAGCTGATCGACCAGGTGATGAGCGGCGTTTCCGAAATGGTGCTCGCGCGCAACGACCTCGCGCGGCGGATGCAGGGCCTCGGTGCCGACACCGGGCTCGAGGCTCCGTTCTCGCGCCTGTCGGGCCTGATCGCCGAAGTGCGCGACGCGATCACCCGCACGCGCATGCGCCGCATCGAGGGCCTGTTCGCCACCTTCCCGCGCCTCGTGCGCGACCTTTCTTCGGAGCTCGGCAAGCAGGTCTTCGTCGAGCTCGAGAACGGCGAGGTCGAGCTCGACCGCGAGATGATCGAGCTGATCCGCGATCCGCTGCTGCACATCATCCGCAACGCGGTCGACCACGGCATCGAGGCGCCGGCCGACCGGCTCGCCGCGGGCAAGCGCGAGGCCGGCATGCTGACGATCTCGGCGCGCCAGAGCGGGAACACGATCCACATCGGCATCATGGACGACGGCCGCGGGATCGACGCCGAGCGCCTCGCCGCCAAGGCGATCGCCAGCGGCACGCACACCGCCGAGCAGATCGCCGCGATGAGTCGCGACGAGAAGATCGAGCTGATCTACGAGGCCGGGCTGTCGACCGCCGAGAGCGTGACCGCGATCTCGGGCCGCGGCGTGGGCATGGACGTGGTCCGCGCCAACATCGAAAAGTTCGGCGGCACGCTCGAGATCGAATCGCTGCCGGGCGAAGGCACGCGTTTCCTCATCTGCGTCCCGCTGACGCTGAGCATCCTGCCGAGCCTCACGGTCCAGGCCGGCGGGCAGACATTCGCCATTCCGCGCTCGTACGTCGAGGAAATCGTCAGCACCGCGGGCGGCCAGCTCGATTTCGCCCAGGTCGGCGAGCGGCGCTTCGTGACCTTCCGCGACCGGCGCCTCGCGTGCATCGCGCTCGGCGACGCGCTCGGGCTCGAGGACCAGGCCGAAGCCGCGCTGTTCGTGATCCTGCGCCTCGGCTGGGGCGACCTCTACGCGATGGCGGTCGACCGGATCTTCGATCACCACGAGCTGGTCATCAAGCCGCTCTCGCCGGGGATCATGCAGAGCGGGCTGTTCGTCGGCTGCACCCAGCTCGACGACGGCACCCCGGTGCTGGTGCTCGACGTGGCCGCGATCGGCTATGGCGCGGGCATTCCGCGCGAGCTGCATCGCCCCGCGACGATCGTCGCGCACAACGCGCCGAAGACCGAGCGCGAGGGCCTGCGCGTGATCCTGTTCCGCGCGCTCGACGGCGAGCGCCGGGCGATCGCGATGAGCGCGGTCGAGCAGGTCGAGCGCGCCGACTCCGCAGCGGTCCGGCGTCCGGGCAACGACGCGCAGATCGTGCTCGGCGAAGAGATCCTGCCGCTCGCCGGCATGTCGTCGGCCAGCGAGCTGCCCGAGCGGCTCACCGTGCTGCGGCTCGGCGACGGGGCGCAGCGCATCGCCTATGCCGCGCGCGAGGTGCTCGACATCGCCACGCTCACCGGCGTGCTCAAGCGCGTGAACGGCCAGACCCAGGTGGTCGGCGTGACGATGGTCGACGGCGAGACCGCCGAGCTGGTCGATTGCCATGGCCTGTTCGCGAGCCATGCCCCGCAGTCCTCGGGACAGGGCCTGCTGACCTGCCGCCTGAACGGCGAGGACGCCTGGATGCGCAATTTCCTCGGACCGATCATCGAGGCGGCCGGCTACCGGATCGTCGGCGAAGGTCCGGCCGACATCGCCTTCCTTGACGGCGAGGTCGACGACGACGGCGAGTGCGAGGCGCGCAAGGCGATTCGCCTGCGCAATGCGCCCGGCTCGGCGGGCGGGGTCGACACCATCTACCGTTACGATCGCGCCGGGCTGATGGCCGCGCTGATCCGCGCCGGCGAGGAGCTTGCCGCATGAACGAGATGCTGCTCGTGGTCGTCCTCGCGGGACGCCGTGCCGTGCTTCCGGCGGTGCAGGTCAACTCGGTGATCGAGCTGACCGGGGCCACGCCCGTGCCGCGCGCGGCGCCGCACGTCGCCGGGCTCGCCGCGCTGCGCAGCCGGCCGCTCACGCTGATCGATTGCGCGATGTCGCTCGCGGTCGACCGCGCACCCATCGCGCTGTGCGATTGCCGCGCGGTTGTGGTCGAGCACGAAGGGCATTTGTACGGCCTGCTGGTCGACGCGGCCGACGACATCGTCGCCGCGCGGGGCGAGCCGGGCGCGCTCGGCGCCGACCCGGGACCGGGGTGGTCGCGCGTTGCGACCGGCCGGGTCGAGACCGAGGCCGGCGCGTTGCCGTTCCTCGACATCGCCGCGCTGATCGCGGGGCCCGACGAAGCGATCGCGGCTTAAGCGAATACTCACACTCATCCGATAACAGCGAGACACAGGAAAGAGGATCTGGCCGCCATGAAACACTGCCTCATCGTCGATGATTCGCGCGTGATCCGAAAGGTATCGCGTCACATCGTCGAGAGCTTCGCGTTCGAAGTGACCGAGGCCGAGAACGGCCAGGACGCGCTCGCCAAGTGCGAGGACGCGATGCCCGACCTGATCCTGCTCGACTGGAACATGCCGGTCATGAACGGAATCGAGTTCATCTGCGCGCTGCGCCGCCTCGAAGGCGGGGCGCGGCCCAAGGTGGTGTTCTGCACCACCGAGAACGACGTCGCGCACATCCGCGAGGCGATCGAGGCCGGTGCGGACGAGTACGTGATGAAGCCGTTCGACCATGATACCTTGCAGATGAAGCTGCAGCTCATCGGCGCAGCCTGAGGTTTCGGACAATGGGTGCCGCGCCGGGGATCGCGGTTCGCGACCAGGTCCGTCCTGCCGGGACCGACCCGGTGCGCGTCCTGGTGGTCGACGATTCGCCGACGGTGCGCGCGGTGTTCGCGCGGCTGATCGGCGCGGAGGCCGACCTCGAGGTGGTCGCCTCGGAGGAAAGCGCCGAGCACGCGCTCGCCACCCTGCTGCAGACCTCGCCCGACGTCATCCTGCTCGATCTCGACATGCCCGGCATGGGCGGGCTCGACGCGATGCCGCGGATGGTCGAGCTGGCCGCGCCGGCGCGCGTGCTGGTGGTTTCGTCGCTGACCGTGCGGGGGGCCGAGCAGACGCTGGCAGCGCTGTCGCTCGGAGCGGCGGACACGCTGGCCAAGCCGAAGCCGGGCAAGTTCGACAAGGATTATCGCGACACGCTGCTGCGCAAGATCCGCCTGCTCGGCCGGGTGGCGAGGCGCGCGCGCAAGGCGACCCCGCTCGAGCAGCCGGCCCTGCGGCCGCAGCCGGCCGTGCCGCCGCACCTGATCGCGATCGGCGCCTCGACCGGAGGCATCCACGCGCTCGGCCAGTTGCTCGGAGGCCTGACCCCGCGCGTGCGGGTGCCGATCCTCGTCACGCAGCACCTGCCGGGCTCGTTCATGGAACCGTTCGTGCGCCAGCTGCGCGCCGCGTCGGGCCGCGAGACCATCGTCGCCAGCGAGGGGACCAGAGTGGAGCCCGGCAAGATCTTCGTAGCACCGGGCGATGCCCACATGACGGTCGCGGCCGACGGCGACGGCATTACGGTGATCCGCCTGCAGGACGGGCCCGTCCCGAGCGGCTGCCGCCCGTCGGTCGACCCGATGTTCGACAGCTGCGCGAAGCTGTTCGGCGGCCACGCGCTGGGCGTGGTCCTGTCCGGCATGGGCCGTGACGGTGCCGAGGGCGCCGCGCGGATCGTCAGGGCCGGGGGCACGATCCTGGCGCAGGACGCCGCAAGCTCGGCCGTCTGGGGCATGCCTGGCGCGGTGGCTTCGGCCGGCCTCGCGTCGGCAGTCCTGCCGCCGGAGCAGATCGCCGCGCGAATCTCCGCCGCCGTGGGAGTTGCGTGATGGACCAGAGCCAGAACGCGCTCGGCATCGTCGCCGGCCTGCTCGAGGCACGCACGGGCCAGAAGCTCACGGCCGACCGCTTGTGGCGAGTTGGTACCGCGCTCTCCGGCGTGATGCGTGAGAAGGGCCTGGATTCGCTCGAGGACCTCGCAGCCCGCCTTGGC
>DATDLP010000535.1:0-9519 GCA_036519255.1 Croceibacterium sp. | reverse complement strand
GGCACGGTCCACGAGGAGGAGATGGAGGGCATGATGGCCACCTGCATCCAGCACGAGATGGACCACCTCGAGGGCGTGCTGTTCATCGACCACCTGTCGCGCCTCAAGCGCAACATGGCACTGAAGAAGCTCGAAAAGCTGCGCAAGGCGGCGTGAGATCGGCGAGTGACGGCACTCTGGATCGCCCTCGGTGCGACAACGGCAATGGTCACTCTCATTCTCTGGCAGGCCTCAGAGTGGGAAAGGTTCGTGAGGTGATCGCCCACCTATTGTTTTTTCTGCCGCGCTAATTGCCAAAGCCAAAATGAAAAGAGGGCCGCCAAATAGGGCGGCCCTTCGCGTTTCAACGGGCCCCGCACGCTGAACTACTTATCTTCCCCCTTGATGGGGGTGGAGCGGCAGAGCGCAAGTGTTGCGCCATCACCCCCATCCAAGCTCCGCTAACCGCCTGGCGGCGGTAAGCTGCGCTATCCTTCCCCCATCAAGGGGTAAGGGAATGGGCCTTCCGGAGGTAGCTCTGCTGAAGCCGCCTAGGACTCCATCACCGCCTGCGTCGCCAGCACGCCCGGATCGCTCGCCAGGCTGTGCAGGTACGCGCGCCGTTCGGTGCTGCCGTATTCGAGCATGCTCAGCATCGCATCCTGGTCGTCGGTCAGCTCGAACTTGACGTAGCCGCGCTCCACCAGGCAGCTCTCGAGCGCGTCCTCCATGATCGTCGCGGCGCGGTTGAACTGCACGTCGAGCGGGGCGACCCGCGCGATCTGCAGGATGTCGCCGCCGTACCCCCATTGCTCGCTCATCCGCGTGGCGAGCTGGAGCGCCTTCGCCGGCGAGGTGCCGTCGAGATCCATCTCCGCCGCGGCATGCGCGCATTCGGCGGAATCGACCCAGTATTGCTCGAGCGACACGCCGCCTTTGCCCCAACTCTTCTGGTGCCCGGCGCTGACCCGCTCCGCGCCCGCAGGAGCAGCCAGGGACAGCAGGGATGCGGCGATGGCAAGGGTTGCAACTGCACGGCGTCTGGACATGACCAACGACTCCCGAAGCGCATAAGGGTGCCGCTCAGTACCATGTTCGGAAGCTGAATTTAACGAGAAACAGCAAACGATGCTTTTCCCGTTCGAAGAAGCTGCCGCACAACGGAAAAGGGCCGCCCCTCGCGGAGCGGCCCTTCCTTCTCCCGTCCAAGGGAAAGCCGTCAGAAAAGCCCTTCGATCTGCCCGTCGACCAGCCGGATGTGCTCGGCGCTCGGCACCTTGGGCAGGCCGGGCATGGTCATGATGTCGCCGCAGATCGCGACGATGAACCCGGCGCCCGCCGCCAGCCGCACTTCGCGCACCGGCACCGTGTGGTGGCTCGGCGCACCGAGCTGGGTCGGGTCGGTGGTGAACGAGTACTGCGTCTTGGCCATGCAGATCGGCAGGTGGCCGAAGCCGTCCTTCTCCCACTGGTGCAGCTGGTTGCGCACCGAGCTGTCGGCGATCGCCTCGTCGGCGCGGTAGATCCGCGTGGCGATGGTGTTGATCTTCTCGAACAGCGGCATCTCCGAGGGATAGAGCGGGGCGAACTGGCTCGCGCCGCTCTCGGCGATCTCGACCACCCGCTTCGCCAGCTCCTCGGTGCCCGCGCCGCCGTTGGCCCAGTGGGTGCAGACGAAGGCTTCGCTGCCGACTTGCGCGACCGCGTCCCTGATCGCCTGCACTTCGGCCTCGGTGTCGGTGACGAAGTTGTTGATCGCGACGACCGCAGGCACGCCGAACTGCTTCACGTTCTCGATGTGGCGCAGCAGGTTCGCTGCGCCCTTCTTGACCGCGTCGACGTTCTCCGCGCCGAGGTCGGCCTTGGCCACCCCGCCGTTCATCTTGAGCGCGCGCACGGTGGCGACGATCACCGTCGCCGCCGGCTTGAGGCCCGCCTTGCGGCACTTGATGTCGAAGAACTTCTCGGCGCCGAGGTCGGCGCCGAAGCCGGCTTCGGTCACGACGTAGTCGGCCAGCTTGAGCGCGGTCTTGGTCGCGGTGACCGAGTTGCAGCCGTGCGCGATGTTGGCGAACGGGCCGCCGTGGATGAACGCCGGGTTGTTCTCGAGTGTCTGCACGAGGTTCGGCTGGATCGCGCTCTTGAGCAGCACGGTCATCGCGCCATGCGCATTGATGTCCCGCGCGCGAACCGCGGTCTTGTCGCGGCGGTAGCCGATGATGATGTTGCCGATCGATTCCTCGAGGTCCTCGATCGAGGTCGCGAGGCACAGGATCGCCATGATCTCGCTGGCGACGGTGATGTCGAACCCGGTCTCGCGCGGGTAGCCGTTCGAGACCCCGCCGAGCGAGTTGACGATCTGCCGCAGCGCGCGGTCGTTCATGTCGAGCACGCGGCGCCAGGTGATGCGGCGGGTGTCGAGGTTCTGCGCGTTGCCCCAGTAGATGTGGTTGTCGATCATCGCGCTGAGCAGGTTGTGCGCGCTTGTGATCGCGTGGAAGTCGCCGGTGAAGTGGAGGTTGATGTCCTCCATCGGCACCACCTGGGCATAGCCGCCGCCGGCCGCGCCGCCCTTGACCCCGAAGCACGGGCCGAGGCTCGGCTCGCGCAGGCAGACGATCGAGTTCTTGCCGATGCGGTTGAGGCCGTCGTTGAGCCCGACCGAGGTCGTGGTCTTGCCTTCGCCTGCCGGGGTCGGGTTGATCGCGGTGACGAGGATCAGCTTGCCGTCGGGCTTGTCGGCCTGCTGGTTGATCCAGTCCATCGCGATCTTGGCCTTGGTGCGGCCATAGGGCTCGAGCGATTCGTCCGGAATGCCGAGGCGCTTGGCGATCTCGCCGATTGGCTTCATCTTGGCTTGGCGGGCGATTTCGATGTCACTGGCCATGGGGCGTCCTCACTCCGGTCTGGTGTCGCGATTTTTCGCAATCACGAAATTTTCGCAATCACGAATTTGTAAGCGGCCCATACAATCTTGCGGGGCCGATGCTCAAGCCGTTTCTCGTGCCGCGTTAACCGCGTGTTGGGGGATTGTCGCGCGGCCATGCTTGTGTCGGGACTCGCGGGCGGGTAGGTTCGCGCTTCGTTCCCACTTGTCGGAGGTCCCGTGGACCCGCTTGCCGTCGTTCTTGTCGTTGTTGCCCTCGCTGCCGGGCTTGCGCTCGGCTGGTTCTTCGGCTCGCGCCCGGTGGCCGACTGGAAAGCGCGCCACGCCGAGCGCGACGCGGCGGCGAAGGAGCACGAGGAGCAGTTCAAGCAGGCGATCGCCGAACTCGGCCACGCGCGCATCGAGGTCGCCACGCTCACGGCCAACGCCGGGAACTTCGACAAGCAGATCGCCCAGATCAACCAGGCGCGCGACGATCTGCTGAGGCAATTCAAGGTCGCGGGCGGCGAAGTGCTGTCGCGAGCGCAGGAGGAATTCCTCAAGCGCGCCGAGGAGAAATTCGGCGGCGCCGAGAAGGCCAACAAGGAAGCGGTCGCCGCGCTGCTCGAGCCGGTCAACCAGCGCCTCAAGCGCTACGAGGACCAGGTCCAGACGCTCGAGCGGCAGCGCGTCGATGCGTTCGGCCAGCTCACCGGGCTGATCCAGTCGATGCGCGAGGGGCAGGAAGCGGTGCGCACCGCCGCGAACCAGCTCGGCAACAGCCTGCGCAACGCGCCCAAGGCGCGCGGCCGCTGGGGTGAGCAGCAACTGAAGAACGTGCTCGAGCAGTGCGGCCTCGCCGAGCACACCGATTTCGAGACCGAGCATTCGGTCGAGACTGAGGAAGGCCGGCTGCGCCCCGACGCGATCGTCCGCGTGCCGGGCAACAAGCTGCTGGTGATCGACGCCAAGGTCTCGCTCAACGCCTACCAGGATGCGTTCGAGGCGGCCGACGACGCCGAACGCACGCGGCATCTGGATCTCCACGCGGCCTCGATGCGCAGCCACATCCAGTCGCTCGGCGCCAAGGCCTACCAGGCGCAGTTCGAGGAAGCCCCCGATTACGTGCTGATGTTCGTCCCCGGCGAGCACTTCATCGCCGCCGCGCTCGAACACGACCCGCGGCTGTGGGACTACGCGTTCGAGCGCCGCGTGCTGCTGGCGAGCCCGACCAACCTCGTCGCCATCGCGCGCACCGTGGCGCAAGTCTGGCGGCAGGACGGCCTGGCGCGCGAGGCGCGCGAGATCGGCCGCATGGGTGCCGACCTCTACGATCGGCTGGCGATCTCGGCCGAGCACCTCAAGCGCGTCGGCTCGGGGCTCGAGACCGCGGTCGGCAACTACAACAAGTTCGTCGGCAGCTTCGAGCGCAACGTGCTTTCGGCCGGCCGGCGGCTGCGCGAGAAGCACATCGAGATCGGCAAGCGCGAGCTCGACGAGGTGGCGCAGGTCGAAAGCCTGCCACGCTACGGCGCGGCCGACGACGTGCCGTCGCCGCGTCTGGTTGACACCGCGACCGACGAGGAGGCACGAAGCGCGGGATGAAGATCCCGCTCGCGATCGCCCTGCTGCTGAGCTGCGCCGCTTGCAGCCGGGAGCAGGCGCCCGCCGAGGACGTCGCCGAGGCGGCCGGGCAGCTGGTCGAGCCCGCAGCATCGCAATCGCCGCTCGCCAGGGGCAAATGGCCGCCGCAGGACACCTGCGCCAAGGTCGAGGGCGCCGACCAGTTCCGCACCCGGCTCGCCGCGGCGGTGAAGGCGCGCGACATCGATGGCGTCGTCGCGCTCGCGGCCGACGACGTGAAGCTCGACTTCGGCGACGGCGCGGGCAGTGCCGAACTGCGCTCGCGGCTGGCCGATACCTCGCTCGGCCTGTGGGACGAGATCGACGCGCTGATGGGGCTCGGCTGCTCGGCCAACGAGCAGGGCGGCATCACCATCCCGTGGTTCTTCGACCAGGACTTCGGCGCGGCCGATCCGTACTTCGCGATGCTGGTGACCGGCGAGGCCGTGCCGCTGCTCGAGCGGCCCGATCCGGCGGCGAAAGCGTTGGCGACCGTCTCGTGGGACCTCGTCGAGATCGCCTCGCTCAATCCCGAGAGCGCATACCAGCGGGTCGAGCTGGCCGACGGCAAGGTCGGCTTCATCGCCACCGGCAAGCTGCGCAGCCTGATCGACTACCGCCTGACAGCCTCGAGCCGCAACGGCCGCTGGCGCATCATCAGCTTCGTGGCGGGGGATTGATCCTCCCCTTCAGCGCAGCCGATGGGGGACCGCGCCGCGCAGCGGCGCGATGGAGAGGCCATGGCGCGACGTCTTGTCCTCGCCAATGTGGATGAGAACAAACCGTGAAAAATAGCTTTCCTACACGGTTCGGATTCGCCACACTCGCTCCGCTCTTTGAAATTGTGATTCGCTCTGATGCCCTTCCTGCTCAGCGGTAGGGGAGGGGCACTACGGCCGGGGTCCGGCACTTGGCGGTGTGCTTCTCGCGCCCAAAAGCCGCGATGTGTCACCCTCTCATTTGGCGACAGGGTTTCGGCATAAACGACAGCAAAGATTACAGAATATTCGCCGGAACGGCGCGATTGGCTGGGTGACACGGCGTCACCCTTATCACCCAAATCCAACAGCCTACCGATCGAGCTTCGCCAGCACCTCATACGCCAACACTGCTCCTGCCACCGCGGCATTGAGGCTGTCGGCGCGCCCCTTCATCGGCATGGTCACGCGCAGGTCGCAGGCCGTCTCATAGTCTTCCGGCAGCCCGCGCGATTCGTTGCCGACGAGGATGAAGCAAGGCGCCGCGTACGGCGCCTCGCGGTAGGGCAGGGCGTCGCGCAGGCTTGCAGCCACCAGCTGGCCGGGCCCCGCGCGCAGCCATGGCAGGAACTCCTCCCACCGGGCCTGCGCCACCTGCTGTGTGAACACCGCGCCCATGCTCGCGCGCACCGCCTCGACCGAGAACGGGTCGGCGCAGTCGTCGAGCAGGATCAGCCCGCCGGCGCCGACCGCGTCGCCGGTGCGCAGCATCGTCCCGAGGTTGCCCGGATCGCGCAGCGCCTGCGCCACCAGCCAGATCGGTGCCGCCGCGCGGTCGAGCGCGGCCAGCGAGGTGTCGAACTCGGCGAACACCCCGGCGACCGCCTGCGGGTTGTCCTTGCCGCTGATCTTGGCGAGGATCTCGCTGCTGGTCTCGATCACCTCGCCGCAGGCGCGTTCGACTTCGGCCTCCAGCTCGTCGAGCAGCGGATGCGGATCGCGCCCGCCCGCCATGATCAGCATCTCGGGCAGGCGCCCGCTCTCGCGCGCGTCGGTCAGCAGCCGCAGCCCCTCGGCGAGAAACTTACCCTCGCGCCGCCGGTGCTTCTTTTCGCGCAGCGAGCGGAGGAACTTGACCGTGGGGTTGGAGAATCCGGTGATCGTGCGGCGCATTGGGGCCCTACCTGCTCTCTCCCCTTCAGGGGAGAGATACGGAGACTTGTGCCCGCGAAAGCGGGTACTAGTCGGAGTTGAGAGGGGCCTGCCTTCTTGCGGTCCCCTCTCCCAACCCTCTCCCCTGCAGGGGAGAGGGCTAGCTAATCCTCCCCGAAGCCGTCCTCGACCAGCGCCACCAGCTCGGCGAGGCGTGCCTCGGCGGCGTCGCCGGCCACGTTGAGCTCGACCGTGTCGCCTTTGGCCGCGCCGAGCATCATCAGGCCGAGGATGGATCCGCCCGCGGCGCTGTGCCCGTCCTTCTGCACGCGCACCGCGCAGCCCTCCATCGCCGCCACCGCGGCGACGAACTTGGCGCTGGCGCGCGCATGCAGCCCGCGCTTGTTGACGATCGTGACTTCGCGGCTGGCCTCTCCCAAAGCCGCCTCCCCCTGCTTTCGCGTTTATGCAGCCTGGCCGAGGAACTCGGAGGCGATGGTGATGTAGTTGCGGCCCGCGTCGCGCGCGGCGGCGGTCGCGGTGGTCAGGTCCATGTCCTTGCGCGCGCCGGCCAGCCGGATCAACATCGGCAGGTTGATGCCGGCGATCACTTCGGTCTTGCCCGCCTTGAGCAGCGAGATCGCGAGGTTCGACGGGGTGCCGCCGAACAGGTCGGTCAGTATCACCGCGCCCTGGCCCGAATCGACCCGCTTGATCGCCTGGGCGATCTCCTTGCGCTTGAGCTCCATGTCGTCCTGCGGGCCGATGCACACCGTGGCGACGTCGCTCTGCGCGCCGACCACGTGCTCCATCGCATGGACGAATTCCTCGGCCAGCTGGCCGTGCGTCACCAGGATCATGCCGATCATACCGGGATGAATCTCACGAATGCGGGCCCGCACAAAGGACGCGAGTGAACGTCCGGGCGAATGGCGAACTGGTCACGGCTGGTGCGGCCCTTCAATCATTTCGGCAGCGCGCGACCCCAGGTTGCGGTGCAGCACAGTGGGGGAAAACCCTGCCTCGCGCAAGGCCCCGGCGATCCTTTCGGCGACAAACACCGACCTATGCCTGCCACCCGTGCAGCCGAAGGCGATGTTGACGTAGCTCCTCCCTTGCGCCGCGTAGCGTGGCAGCAGCTCGAGCAGCAGGTCGCCTATTCGCGCGACGCTCGAGGCGAACGCCGGGTCGCGTGCGACGTGCGCGCCGACCGGTTCGTCGAGCCCGGTCAGCTCGCGCAGCTCGGGCACCCAGTGCGGGTTGTCGAGGTAGCGCATGTCGAACACCAGATCGGCCACCGGCGGCATCCCGCGCGAGAACGCGAAGCTCGCGACGGTGATCGCCATCTCGCCCGGCGAAACCCCGGCGAACTCCTCGCGGATGCGCTGCTGCAGGTCGTTGGTCGAATAGCTGGTGGTGTCGATCAGCACGTCGGCCCACTGGCGCAGCGGGCCCATCAGCTCGCGCTCGGCGGCGATGCCGACCGACAGCGGTCGATCCTGCGCGAGGAAGTGCCGCCGGCGTGTCTCGTTGAATCGCCGTTCGAGCTCGTGGCCCGCGCAGTCGAGGAACAGCGAGGTCACGACGACGCTGTCGTTCCCTTCCAGCCGCGCCACCCGGTCGATCACGTCGGACGGCACGAAGTGGCGTGTGCGGCAGTCGAAGCCGATCGCCAGCGGCTGGTTGGCGCCGTCCTCGCCGACCAGCGGCCGCAGCAGCCGGATCGGGAAGTTGTCGATCGCCTCCCAGCCCAGATCCTCGAGCGCGCGGATCGCGGTCGACTTGCCCGCGCCGAGCATGCCGGTGACGAGCAGGATACGTTGGCGGGTGTCGGAAGACTCGCTGGCCATCGCTGCCCGCTCTGCCGCCGCTGTCAGGAAATGTGAAGAGTGCTCACGGCAGGCCATGGACCTTGAGCGCCCACTCCGCGCGCAACGCGAGCGCCGATGCGTCGGGCCACAGGCGGATCAGGGGCAGGGCGATCCCGCAAAGCTCGGCACGTTCCGCCGCTTCGACCGCGCGCGGTGCCGCCGGATCGAGCCGCAGCACCAACGCCAACGGCGCAGGCGTTGCCGCCAGCGTCACCAGCCCGACGTTGCGGATCTCGAGCAGGCCCGCGATCGTCGGCGGCGGCAGCGCCCACAGCCGCCCGTCGCGCGGCTCGAGCAGCACGCCGTCGTCGCCGACCAGCGTCGCCCCGCGGTCGATCAGCATGAGCGCGAGGCTCGACTTGCCGCTGCCGGGCGGTCCTTCGATCAGCACGCCGCAGCCATCGAGCACCACGCAGGTCGCCTGGTGCGGCGTCGCGCTCACGCCGCGGGCAGCTCGAGCACGAGGCACGCGCCGGCGTGACCCTCGGGCTGGTCGGCAATCGTCAGGGTTCCGTCATGCGCCTCGGCGATCGTGCGCGCGATGGCGAGCCCGAGCCCGCTATGATCGCCGAAGCCCTCGGTCTCCGGCCGCACCGAATGGAACCGGGCGAAAACCTTCTCGCGCTCTGTGGCGGGAATGCCGGGTCCCTGATCGCATACGCTCGCGCTCACGCGGCCATCGGCGCTGCGCAGGCGGATCTCGATCAATCCGCCGGGCGGCGAGAACGAAACCGCGTTGTCGAGCAGGTTGTCGACCACCCGCTCGATCCTGAGCGGCACGCCGAGCACCCGGGTCTTCGCCGCATCGCAGGCAATCTCGACGCGGCGTCCCGCGTTCAGGCCGCGATCCTCGCGCGCTTGCACGAGATTGGCGATCAGCGCGGCGAGATCGATCGGCTCGAACGTCGCGCGGCTCAGTTCGGCGTCGATCCGGCTGGCTTCGGCGATTTCGGTCACCAGCCGGTCGATCCGCCGCACGTCATGCCGGGCGATGTCGATCAGCTGCGCGCGCAGCGCCGGGTCCTCGAGCTTCGACAGCGACTCGCTCGCGCTGCGCATGCTGGCGAGCGGGTTCTTGAGCTCGTGCGCCACGTCGGCGGCAAACGCCTCGACCGCGTCGATCCGCTGACGCAGCGCCGCGGTCATGTCGCTGACCGCGCCGGCGAGCACGCCGATCTCGTCGCCGCGCTCCTGCATCCGCGGCACCTCGACCTCTCGCTCGCGGCCGAGCCGCACGCGCACCGCTGCACGGCCGAGCCGGCGCAGCGGCTCGATGATCGTTTGCGCGAGGTAGAGCGAGAGCACCACCGAAACGAGCAGCGCCAGCGCG
>DATDLP010000534.1:0-16915 GCA_036519255.1 Croceibacterium sp. | reverse complement strand
GTAGTCGGTTTCCATCACAGGCACAGCCTGCTTGGTGAGCTTCTCGATGTCCTTCAGATACGCGCGTTCGTCCGGCGCGCAGAAGGAGATGGCGATACCGCGGGCGCCGGCGCGCGCGGTGCGGCCGATGCGGTGGACGTACTGCTCGGCGACGTTGGGCAGCTCGAAGTTGAACACGTGGCTGATGCCCGACACGTCGATCCCGCGCGCGGCGATGTCGGTCGCAACGAGAACCTTCGCGCGCCCGGCCTTGAAATCCTCGAGCGCGCGCTCGCGCTGCGGCTGGCTCTTGTTGCCGTGGATCGCGTTGGCCGGGATGTTCGACTGGGCGAGCTTCTTCACCACGCGGTCGGCGCCGTGCTTGGTGCGGGTGAACACGAGCACGCGGTCCATCTCGCCCGACTGAAGGCCCTTGCGCAGCTCCAGCGTCAGCAGCGCCTGCTTCTCGGTCTGGCTGATGAAGCAGACGTACTGCTGCACGCGCTCGGCGGTGGTCGACGCGGGGGCGACCGAAACGTGCGCCGGGTCGGTCAGGTACTGGCCGGCGAGCTGCTTGATCGCGTTCGGCATCGTCGCCGAGAAGAACAGCGTCTGGCGCTTGGCCGGCAGCAACCGGACGATCGCCTTGAGCGCGTGGATGAAGCCGAGGTCCATCATCTGGTCGGCCTCGTCGAGCACGAGGATCTCGACCTCGCTGAGGTCGAGCGCGCGCTGGTCGCACAAGTCGACCAGGCGGCCCGGGGTGGCGATCAGGATGTCGACCCCGCGCGCCACGTCCTGGCGGTTCTTGTTGACCGAGGTGCCGCCGAACACGGTGACCACCTTGAGATGGCTGAAATGCCCGTACTCGCGCGCGCTGTCTGCGATCTGGCCGGCGAGCTCGCGGGTCGGCGCCAGCACCAGCATGCGGCAGTGGCGCGGCTTGGGCCGCTTGTCGGCGTCGACCAGCCGGTCGATCGACGGCAGCATGAACGCCGCGGTCTTGCCGGTGCCGGTCTGCGCGATGCCGAGCAGGTCGCGGCCGCCAAGCACGGTCGGGATCGCCTGCGTCTGGATCGGCGTCGGCGTGGTGTAGTCCTTGAGCTCGAGCGCCTGCAGGATGGGCTGCGAAAGCCCGAGAGATTCGAAAGTCATGATACTGAAAACTCGCAATATATGCGTCGGCGCGCAGCCCAAACGGCGCGCGCGTCAGCGGGTGTCTGAACGACCCGCGTGAAAGGGAAGCCCTTGGGGAAACAACCGAAGCGGGCCGGGGCGAATTAACGCCGGTTCACGCTGCCATGCGCTTCGATGCCGGCCAGATGGCGATGAAGGCGCGAAATGTCAATCGAATGTTGCGTGCGACCGCAATGTTAAGACAACGATCTCACCCCGCCACCGCGGCGATCATGTTTGCCAGGTCGGCATCGTTGAACGGCTTGGCCAGCCGCGGCACCTCGAGCGGGGCGCCTTCGGGCAGCTCGGCATAGCCCGAGACGATCACCGCCTTGAGCCCGGGCTGCGCCTGCTTGGCCTGCTCCACCAGCTCGGCGCCGGTCATCCCCGGCATCGCGTAGTCGGTCAGCAGCAGGTCGACCGGATGCTCGGCCAGTTGCGCCAGCGCCGCTGGGCCCGAATGGGCCTGGATGACCTCGTGGCCGATGTCGGCCAGCACCGCCGCAGTGTTGAGCAGCACGATCGGATCGTCGTCGACCGCGAGGATCCTGAGCGGCCGCCCGGCCGCGGGTTCCGGGGGGTCTGAGGTGTCCCCGGTCCGCGGCCCGGCCTCGGTCACCGGCAGCCAGACCTCGGCGCGCGTGCCCTCGCCGATCTCGCTTTCGAGCCGGAAGCGTCCGCCGCACTGCTCGACCATGCCCTGCACCATCGGCAGCCCGAGGCCCGTTCCCTTGCCCACCCCCTTGGTGGTGAAGAACGGATCGGCCGCGCGCGACAGCGTCTCGGGGTCCATCCCGGTGCCGTCGTCCACTACCGCCAGCCTGACAAAGCTGCGCCCCTCGCGCTCGATCTCATCGGCGCACAGCACGATCGTGCCGCCCTCGGGCAGCGCGTCGCGCGCGTTGACCACGAGGTTCATCAGCGCGAGCTCGAGCTGCGCCTTGTCCGCCAGAACCGGGGGAACGCTGAGCGGGAAGCGCGTGGTGATCGTGACCTTGGGCCCGATCGTGCGCTGGAGCAGCTCGGCCATGTCGCGCACGCTGCCGATCATGTCGACCGGCTCGAGCTGCAGCTCCTGCTTGCGCGCGAACGCGAGCATGCGCTGGGTCAGCGTCGCGCCGCGCTTGGCCGCCAGCATCGCGTTGTCGAGGAACCGCGTCACGTCCTCGCCTTGCGCCATGCGCCGCTGGGCGAGCGCGAGGCTGCCCATGATCGCGGCGAGGATGTTGTTGAAGTCGTGCGCCACCCCGCCGGTCAGCTTGCCGATCGCCTCCAGCTTCTGCGCTTGGAAGAACTGCTCGCGCGATTGCTCGAGCGCCTCGGCCGCGAGCTTGCGCTCGGTCAGGTCGCGGGTGATCTTGGCGAAGCCGACGTGGCGGCCGGTGTCGTCGAGGATCGGGTCGATCACCACGCTGGCCCAGAAGCGGCTGCCGTCCTTGCGCACGCGCCAGCCCTCGGCCTCGAACCGTCCTTCCTCGAGCGCGATGCCGAGCGCGCGCGCCGGTTTGTCCACAGCTCGGTCTTCGTCGGTGTAGAAGCGCGAGAAATGCTCGCCGATGATCTCGTCCGCGCGATAGCCCTTGAAGCGCGCCGCGCCCGCGTTCCAGCTGCTGACGATCCCGGTCGGGTCGAGCATGTAGATCGCGTAGTCGGTAACGTTCTGGACGAGCAGCTCGGCCAGGCTCTGCGATGTAAGCGTGTCGGACATGAACTTGGGCAACCCCCCGAAATCGGAGGGCTAACGGGCGAGGAAAGGCACGGTTCCCCGGGCCTTTAAGCGCTGCCGGCGTGCGCCGCCGCGTGGGCCTCCTCGACGATCGACAGGTCCCATTCGAGCTTGCCGAGGTCGGCCCGCGCGAACGTGCGGATCGCGGCATAGTCACCCTGCTCGACCTTCCTGACGAAGTCCGGATCGCCGATCAGTGCGCGCCCGACTGCGACGAGGTCGAACTCGCCGGCCGTAAGCCGCGCCTCGAGATCGTCGATCGCCTCGGCCACGCGTGCGCCGGGGTCGATCCCTTCCATGAACACCGTCATCACGTCGGTATCGAGCCCGACGCTGCCGACGGTGATCGTCGGCAGCCCGCCGACCGCCTTGGTCCAGCCGGCGAGGTTGCGCGTATCGCCGTCCCATTCGCCGAGCCAGAAGCGGCGGTTCGAGCAGTGCAGCGCATCGACGCCCGCCTGGCGCATCATCACCGCCAGCGTCGCAAGTTCCTGCGGCGTCGCCGCCACCCGCGCGCCGTAGTCGGCTTCCTTCCACTGCGAGAAGCGCAAGGTGATCGCGAACCCGGGCCCGCACGCTGCCCGGATCGCCGCGACGATCTCGGCCGGGAACCGCGCGCGCTGGGCGATATCGGGCCCGCCGTATCCGTCGTCGCGGACATTGGTCCCGTGCCACAGGAACTGGTCGAGGAAGTACCCGTGCGCTGCATGCACCTCGACCCCGGCCGCGCCGATCTCCTGCGCGATCAGCGCCGAGCGGACGAACCCGTCGCGGATTGCGGCCAGCTCGTCGAGCGTCGCCGCGCGTCCGTTCGGCCGCCCCGGATGCGCGAGCCCCGAGGGGCTCAGCGCCTGTCCGTCGGTACGCAATGCGCCCTCGTGCCACAGCTGCAGCAGCATCGCCCCGCCCGCCTCGCCGACCTCGGCCACGCACCGTGCCCACCCGTCGCGTGTGCTGGCGTTGATATGCGCCGAGGTCGGTTGGACCGTCGACGATGGATGATCGACCGCCGCGCTCTCGCCGATGATAAGCGCCACTCCGCCTTCGGCTCGGCGGCGGTAGTAAGCGGCGAGCTCGGCGCTCGGCTTGCCCTGCGAGCACATCCCGCGCTGCATGGCCGGCATGACCCAGCGATTGGGCAGCGCAAGGCGGTTGAGGGTGAAGGGGGTGAAGAGAGGTGAGATCATGATTTCAACTTTTGCAAGAAGATCATGAACCGGTTCGCTTCGTGCGATGTCGAAGCATACTGCAGTCGGCGTTTAATTGCACCTGAATCAACGCCCTTGGGCGCCCAATTTGGACCTCCAGTTTCACGTTCTATTGAAGCGAACAGTTCGAGTGCAGTTTCTACTTGTGATCTGTCGATCCTACCGGGCTGTAATACCTCCATAAGATCAGTGAGAAACACCTTTAGCATGCGCATCCGGACCATGCGGAAGTCCTTCTTGCGTTCGAGCCCCACATAAAAGTGCGCTGCTTGAACGAACCACCGCGCGTCACCGGTGCCCTTGGGGTCCTTCCGCAATGTCTCAAAAAATGTCCCAAAATCCACAAGAGCCAGTTGCTCGCCGTCGCATACCATTCGGTATCCGATCGCCCTCAACTCTTCGCGAAAGAATAGGCAGTCACGCCAATCCTTGATGTCGTCATGCTGGTTAACCCAGCCATCAGCAAGCGCACTGCGGACGTTACCTAAACAGGATTCGAGCAGTCGGTTTCTATCTAGAGAATCAACATCGAGAGTACCGATATCCCGACGATAAAGTTCTATCCACCCCAGAAAAGAGCAAAACCTATAAACATTACTTACAAACCGATATTGAAAATAATGGTCGCCAACCATGCAGTGCGCTGGTCTATCAAAGTCTTTTTCAAGTATGCTTATCTGAATTTCTTGAATTTCTCGATCATTGTCATGACGCGCAAGGCCGTAAACACGTCCAGCCAATTCATCCGCTGCTAGAAAAATTGGCGCCTGATAGCGACGATAAACTCCGATCAGTGTCTGTCGTGATTTCCAACGCTCAAATGAGCGGACCGCTAATACCTCCTTGAGGTAGAGGGCCACCAAACTGCCGAGGACCGTAATGATCGATCCTAAAACTGTGAGCTTCAGGATATCTTCGAGTGGCAGCCCAAACATAGCCCTCCCCAGAGTTAGAACGCCTTAGGTCCGGATGAATTGAATAGGGTCCGTCATCTACCCTAATCCCGCCGCCTGTAACAGCGCCTCGGTGCTCGCGTCGAAGGCCTTCCCGCCCTCGTCGATCTTCTTGGCGATTTTCTTGCCCAGCTCGACCCTGAGCTGGTCGAACGGGTTGATCCCCGTCAGCACCGCGTTGGCGAACGTTCGGTGCTCGTGGAACGCGATCAGCGCGCCGAGCCCGCACGGCATCAGCTGACTGATCGCCCTACTCACCCATTACAATCACCCCGTCGCCATCGCTGTCGTGAGCAGCAAAGATCCCGTCGATGTGCTCCCGGAAACCGGGAGCGTCCAACTCGAACGCATAATCGGCCTTGCGTAGCGCGAGGCCCGGTGGTGCCGGCAGCAAGGGCAGACCCCCGAGCTCGCTCCGCCTTCCCATTTCCCGGCGGAGTTCGGGATCGAGGAGATAATCGGGCAGGGACGGGCCCTGCGCCAGCGTGCCGAGCGGGCCCAGGAAGAGGACGCCGTCTCCCTCCACCGCGGGAGGCAATCCAGGTCCGCCGGGTCCTGGTCCACCGGGTCCTGGCCCCGGTCCGCCGGGTCCTGGTCCACCGGGTCCTGGCCCAGGTCCGCCGGGTCCTGGTCCACCGGCTCCGGGGCCAGGTCCGAGCCCAGGTCCGCCGGGTCCAGGTCCGCCCGGCCCGGGCCCGCCAGCTGGCACGGACAGAGTGAAACACTCGCGCAGCCCGGCGTCGGCTTCGCCCCGGCTGCGCGTCGCCAGCGCGGGTCCCGGCCAGATCGCGGTTACCTGCGAAAGCAAGGGAGCGCAGCCCGGATACTGAAACGGAGGGGCATACGGCAGGATGGCGACCATCGCGCCGGGATGGGTCGCGTCCAGCAGGCCCTTCAGCATCGGGCCTCCGGCAAGATGGAACGCTCCGTAGATGACGAGAGCCTTCTCGCCTTTTGCCAGTATCCTGTCCCGAACCAGAGCTGCCGGGTAGGTGTCGCGCGCGCTCACGGCAGCCATGATCTCGTCGCGACTGGGAGCGGTCCAGTCGAGCGGCGGTTCGCCGAGCCACACCTTGATCCGCCGGTCAGGCGGCAGCGACTTGTTCACATCGCGCACGGCGGCGAAGAATTTGACGAAACCGACCACCGCCGGAGGAGGCACCCAGCCCACCGTGTCGTTCCAGACCTTGCGGAGTTCGACGTAAGGAACGGTTTCACCGGCCAGGTAGCGGTCGATCACCTGCTGCTGACTGCTGGCGCCGAATTCGACCACCAGGTTGCGAACGTCACGCGCAAAGCGAGGGTCCCGCACGACAGCCGTGTAGAAGTCCATTTGCGCAGCGAGGCCGTGGGCATCGCCCAGGGCAACGACCGGGTGGTTCTCGAACGTCCTGAACACGCCATCGAGCGCCGGCTCGACTATCGCGGGACCGAAACTCGCAGCTTGATCGGCCGGGCGCGGCGCGGTTTGGGCATACGCAGCGGAGCACGGCACTGTGGCCAGCGAAAATGCGGCCATCGAACCAACAAGGTGTTTCATAACATGCTCCCAACCCGGCCACATCCACACTGACGCCATAAATCGTCATATGTAGATTTAAGAGTCAAGCTGGTTGAGGCAGTCGCGCGATGCCCTTGAGCGAAAATCGGGCGTCAGCTTGCAGGCCAAGGACTCCGATGATGGAGCGAGCCGCGCTTACCGGCGTGGCGCAGCCGCAAGGACCTCCCTTCTTGACGCCAGGGCGAGCCTCTCGACCAGTTCGGCGGGGATCGGCTGGCTCGGCGAGAAGGTGACGCCGGTCTTGGTGCACTTGAGCCCGGCCGCAGCGATGTCGTCGGCATGCGACGCGATCGCGGCAGGTGACAGATAAAGACCGCACTGCTTGCTGAACGCGGCATACCCCGCGACGATCGATTGTCCGATCCTGAAGCCCGGCATCTTGTAGGCGATGACTTCTTCGGCATCGGGCAACGCGCGGGCAAGTTGCACGCGCAAGCGGACCAGCAGTGGGCGGAGGTGTTCAGGGGCCTCGGCGATGTAGGCGTCGTGATCAGCGGCCATGGTCAGAGTTTCCTGTGGCGTGACATTCGAGGCAACGCCCTCCGTCGCTCAGCCCAACCCCGCCGCCGCCAGCAACGCCTCGGTGCTCGCGTCGAACGCCTCCCCGCCCTTGTCGATCTTCTTGGCTATCTCCTTGCCCAGCTCGACCCCGAACTGGTCGAACGGGTTGATCCCCATCAGCACCGCGTTGGCGAACGTCCGATGCTCGTGGAACGCGATCAGCGCGCCGAGCGTGGCGGCGTCGAGGTCGTCGACCAGGATCGTCGTGCTCGGGCGGTCGCCGGGATAGTCGCGCGCGGGATCGTCGCTCGGCTTGCCGGCCATCAACGCGGCGCCTTGCGCGAAGCAGTTCATCAGCAGGATGCGGTGGTGCGCCGGGTCGAGCACGTCGCCCGGGGCAATGCTGGCGATGAAGTCGACCGGCACCAGGTGCGTTCCCTGGTGGAGCAGCTGGAACACCGCGTGCTGCGCGTCGGTGCCCACCCCGCCCCAGGTGATCGGCGCGGTGTGGCCGTCGACCGGTGCGCCGTCCGACGTCACGCGCTTGCCGTTCGATTCCATTTCGAGCTGCTGCAGGTAGTCGGGCAGCAACCGCAGTCGTTCGTCATAGGCGAACACCGCGCGCGTCTCGCAGCCGCGCAGCCGGGCGTAGAACTGATCGGCAAACGCCGCGCGCAGCGGCAGGTTGGCGCGGCCGTCGGTGTCGCGGAAATGCAGGTCGACAGCGGCAGCCCCGTCGAGAAAGGCCTGGAAATCCTCCCAGCCGACCGCCAGCGCGATCGGGAAGCCGATCGACGACCACAGCGAATAGCGCCCGCCGACGCTCTCGGCGAACGGCAGCACGCGGGTCTCGTCGACGCCCCATTCGACCGCCTTCTCGGGATACGCCGTGAGCGCGATCACCCGCCCGTACGGGTCATCGACCCCTTGGTCAGTGAGCCACTTCAGCGCACTTTGCGCATTGGTCATCGTCTCGGTGGTGGTGAAGGTCTTGCTCGCCACCGCGACCAGCGTCGTCGCCGGATCGCACGCCTCGAAGGCAGCCTCGAGCGCGAGCCCGTCGATGTTCGAGACCACGTGGACGTCGACCTGCTTGAAGTCCCGCGTCAGCGCATCCACCGCCAGCGCCGGACCCAGCGCCGAACCGCCGATACCGATATGGATCAGGTGCTCGACCTCGCCGAGCGCACCGTCGTGGATCGCCTCGACCAGCAGCTTCATCCGCTCGCGCAGCGCGGCGGCTTCCTCGACGCTCGCCTCCCGGCCGACGCCGCGCAGCGCCGAATGCTCGGCGGCCCGGTTCTCGGTCGGGTTGACCACGTCGCCGGCGAACAGCCGGCGGCGCTGCTCGGCGAACCCCGCAGCATCGGCCAGCGCCTCGAACCCGGCCAGCAAGTCCTCGGTCAGATGGGTCTTCGACCAGTCGAACAGCATGCCGCTGCCGGGCGCCAGCTCGAGCCGGGCCGAGAGTTTCGCCACCCGCGCGGAATCGGCGGCGAACAGCTCGGTCAGCGTCGCTCCGGTATCCTCGATAGCCGCCCAGGCCGACGCGCGCTCGTGGCTCAACGTGTTTCCCCTTTCCTACATGCAGGCCCCCGGGCTAAGGCCTCGGGCGATGATTGCAAACGGCAAATTTCGGCGGAATCCGGCCCTGCGCGGACTGCCCGCGCGCGCCGCCGGATTTTGCCTCCAGGACACTGTCAGGTCCGTCAACCCTGTGTCACCTTCGTCAGCAAGCAGGCCCTACCCATGAACGAAACCGCGCCTGCCCTCGCCGCCGACTCGGCGCCGGAAACCCCCGCCAAGCCGAAGAAGAAGGAAGACAGCTTCCTCGTCTTCCTGATCAAGCTGGTCGTGGTGGTGGTGCTGTTCCGCACCCTGTTGTTCACCAGCTTCATGATCCCGAGCGAGTCGATGATGCCGCGGCTGCTGGTCGGCGATTACCTGTTCGCCGCCAAGTGGCCCTACGGCTACTCGGGCGCCTCGCTGCCGATCGACTGGAACCGGGGCCCCGGCACCGGTCGCCTCTTCGCCAGCCTGCCCGAGCGCGGCGACATCGTGATCTTCAAGCACCCGATCGACCGCAGCGACTACGTCAAGCGCCTGATCGGCCTGCCGGGCGACCAGATCCAGATGGTCGCCGGCGTGCTGCACATCAACGGCCAGCCGGTGAAGAAGGAGCAGATCGCCGACTTCGTCACCCCGACCAGCGTCGAGCTGGGCTGCCGCGAGGTGCGCTTTACCGAGCGCCGCGCCGACGGCAGCTTCGCGTGCCGCTACCCGCGCTTCCGCGAGACGCTGCCGAGCGGAGTGAGCTACGAGGTGCTCGATTTCGGGCTTCTGCCGCAGGACACCACGCTGCCGGTCGTCGTGCCCGAGGGCCACGTGTTCATGATGGGAGACAACCGCGACAATTCGCTCGACAGCCGTTTCCCCGCCGAAGTCGGCCGCGGCGTCGGGCTGGTGCCGATCGAGAACCTCGTCGGCCGCGCGAGCTTCATGTTCTTCTCGACCGACGGCGGCGCCGAATGGCCCAAGCCGTGGACCTGGTTCGGCGCCGCCCGCTGGGACCGTATCGGACACCCGATTTGACGACGCTCGGGACGGATACGCGCGCCTGGCTGGAGAGCCTCGGCTTCGAGGTCGATAACGAAACCCCCTGGCTCGAGGCGCTGACCCACGGCAGCACCGGCGCCGGATTCAACTACGAGCGGCTCGAGTTCCTCGGCGACCGCGTGCTCGGGCTGGCGATCGCCGGCTGGCTCTACCGCAACAGCAGCGGCTCCGAGGGCGAGCTGGCGCAGCGGCTCAACGCGCTGGTCAGCCGGCAGGTCTGCGCCGCGGTCGCGCGCGAGATCGGCGCCCCGCCGCACGTCCGGCTCGGCAAGCAGGCGCGCGACGACGGCGCGGCCGACAGCGACAACGTGCTCGGCGACGTGACCGAGGCGCTGCTCGGCGCGAGCCTGCTGCAAAGCGGCTACCCGCACACGCGCGACATCGTCTGGCGGCTGTGGCGAAGCCGGGTCGAAGACACCGGGCGGCGCAAGCATCCGAAGAGCGCGCTGCAGGAATGGGCTGCGGGCTCCAACCGCAAGCCGCCCGAATACGCGCTGGTCGACCGCACGGGCCCGGATCACGCGTCGCGCTTCACGGTCCGGGTGACGGTGAAGAACGTCGGCGAGGCCGAGGCGATCGCCAGCAGCAAGCAGGACGCCGAGACCGAGGCGGCAAGAGTGTTCATGGAGAGGTACGGGTGAGGCTTCAGCAGGCACGGAGCGAGCGAACCGAGTCCCCCTCCCGCAAGCGGGAGGGGAGCCATGACACGCGGCGGCATCGTCGCCGTGATCGGCGCGCCCAACGCGGGCAAATCGACGCTGGTCAACCAGCTGGTCGGCCAGAAGGTCGCGATCACCAGCGCCAAGGCGCAGACCACCCGCGCGCGCCTGCTCGGCATCGCGCTGGCCGACGAGACGCAGATCATCCTCGCCGATACGCCGGGCATCTTCGCCCCCAAGCGGCGGCTCGACCGGGCGATGGTCAGCGCGGCATGGGAAGGCACCGTCTCGGCCGACGCGGTGCTGCTGGTGGTCGACCCGATCAAGCAGCGCAAGCACGAGCTGATCCCGCTGCTCGAAGGCCTCAAGGACCGCCCCGAGCGCAAGCTGCTCGTGCTCAACAAGGTCGACGCCAGCGCCAAGGAACCGCTGCTCGCGCTGGCGCAGGAACTCGCCGGCATGGTCGACTTTGCCGAGATCTACTTCGTCTCGGCGCTGACCGGCGACGGCGTGCCCGAGCTCAAGGCGCATCTCGCCGGCCTGATGCCCGAAGGCCCGTGGCACTACCCCGAGGACCAGGTCTCCGACGCCAGCGAGCGCCTGCTCGCCACCGAGGTCACCCGCGAGCAGCTTTACCGCCAGCTGCACGAGGAGCTGCCCTACGACAGCGCCGTCCGCCCCGAGAGCTACACCGTGCGCAAGGACGGCAGCGTCGAGATCCACCAGCAGATCGTCGTCGGCCGCGAAACCCAGCGCGCGATCGTCCTCGGCAAGCGCGGCGCGCGGATCAAGGCGATCGGCGAGGCCGCGAGGAAGGAGCTGTCAGAGATCCTCGGCGTGAAGGTGCACCTGTTCCTCCACGTCAAGGTCGAGGAGAACTGGGCCGAAAGCCGCGAGATCTTCGAGGAGATCGGGCTCGACTGGGTGCGGTGACGAAGGAACTCGACATGATCGCGGCCATTGCCACCAAGCTGAACCGCGAGCCCGACTAGCGTCGGATACGATCATTCTCGTACGGCCCTTGAGTGTGCCCTCTTGAGCCTTCGACTCGACCTGATCGAACCCGAGGCTAGCCGGCCGACTCGGGCGGAGTTCGTCTTCGTCAACCTCGCGGCCAGAAGAAAGTCGGGCTCGACCAGGTGCGTCAGCTGCCGCGCAGCGTCGCCATCGTTCCGCCGGCCCTGGTCACGCTCCGGAAGCGCGCCATGCTGCACAGCGCCGCGATGACCGCCAGCGCACAGGCGACGAACAGCGGCGTCGGCCCCAGCCCTGCCCCGCTCGCCAGCAGGATTCCGACCACGACCGCGGCCATCGTCTGCCCCAGCAGGCGCGAGGTCGACAGGAGGCCGCCCGCCGCAGCCGCGCGCTCGCGCGGGGCCTGGCCGATCAGCAGACGCGAATTGGGCGCGAAGAACAGCCCGAAGCCGACCGCGGTCAGGCTCAGCCGCCAGGCGATGCCCCACTCGCCCGCGGTCGCGGGCATGAACGCGAGCAGCAGCAGCCCGACGATCGCCAGCACCATCCCGGTGACGCCGAGCTTGGTCGGCGCGATGCGGTCGCTCATCCACCCGGCGAGCGGGGCGACCACCAGCATCGTCAGCGGAAACGGCAGCAGCAGCATGCCGACCTTCTGCGGCGGATAGCCTAGCGCCTCCTCGAGCCGGAACGGCAGCGACAGCATCAGCGAGCCCGCCGCGACGAAGCACATCACCGCGCCGAGCGCCGAGAGCCCGAGCACCGGCTTCGCCAGCAGGTCGACCGGCAGCACCGGCGCGTGGCGCGCGCGCTCGCGCCGGACCAGCAGCACGACCGAGACCACTCCGGCCAGCGCCAGCGCCGAGCCGATCGCGAGGTTCTCGTGCGTCGCCAGTTGCAGCCCGCCGATCAGCAGCAGCATCGTGAGCGCGCTCCACAGCCCGCTGAGCCACTGTGGCGGATGCGGCTTCGGTTCGGGATCGGGCAGCGCGCGGCCGAGCAACAGCGAGACGAACGCGAGCGGCGCCGCCGCAACGAACACCCACTGCCACGGCGCGTGGCCGACGATGAACCCGCCCGCGGTCGGCGCCAGCGCCGAGGCCGAGGCGACGATCACGCTGTTGACCCCCATCCCGCTGCCGAGCTGCCGGGCCGGATAGATCTGCCGCAGCATCGCCGCCGACACCGACAGCGCCATCGCCGCGCCGAGCGCCTGCAGCGCGCGCAGCAGCAGCAGCACGACGAACCCGTTGGCGAACAGGCACAGCGCCGAGGCGACGAGGAACAGCAGCTGGCCGGACTGGTAGAACCAGCGATGCCCGATCCGGTCGCCGAGGCTCGAGAACGGCAGCAGCGCCATCACCAGCACCAGCTGGTACACCGCCACCACATTGGTCACCGCGGCATTGCTGACCCCGAGGTCGCGCGCGATCGTCGGCAGCGCGACATTGGCCACCGCGCCGTCGAGCACCAGCAGCGCGGTGCCGAAGCTGATCGCCGCGATCGCCCACCAGCGGCGCGGCCTGGGCAAGCCGTCGTGGTCGAGCGCATTCGCTGCCGGGTTGGCACCGGTCGCCGCTTGATCCTGCGTTTCGAGCATGCGCCGCATGTGACCGCGCCGGCGGCCGGATTCAAGGGCAGCCGCAGCGCGTCAGGACGACGTGCCGTCCACGACGAAATCGATCGTGATCTGCGCGATATACGGCACGTGCCGCCCGCGCCGGTCCTCGCGCGCGGCGAAGCGCAGCCCCTTCGCCTGATCGCAACCCACGCGCGAGAACGCGTCGGCCGCGCCGCTGCTCGGCTGGCAATCCCTCATCCGACCCGCTTCGTCCACCAGCACGGCAAGCCCGACCGCCTTGCGTCCGCCCGCCACGCCCGGCAGCGCCGCCACCTCGACCTCGATTTCGGCCGGCCGGATCGCCTCGCCGCCTCCGCGCTGCCGCGAGACGACAGTGGTCGAGTGGATCGGCTTGCCGTCCGGTCCGAGGGCGGGCGTCCTCGCCTGCATCTGCACGAGCTCGCCGCAGACGCGCACATTGTTTTCGGCAGAGTAATCCGACTGCAGGACCCGGCAGTCCTCGACCCACCCGTCGGGTGCGAGGAACAGCTCGTATACAGCCGCACCGGGACCCGTCACCACCGCCACATCGACGCTGGCGATATTCTGCCCCAGCACCGGCACGCTCAGCACCGATCCTGCCAGCAATGGAACGATCAGACCCGCCATCATCCGCCTCCTCTTCCCAAGGAACGATACACGCGTTTGGCGAAGCTGCTAAGCCCTTACGGCCTTGCCCGTCTTCCGGGTCGACGCCGCCACCGTCATCGCTTCTTGGCGATCCCGATACCGTCGATCTTCGCGCGATCCTTGGTCGATTCCTCGGTCCGGTTGAGCGCCTTGGCGATTTCCTTCAGGCCTTTGCCCTTGGCCGCAAGCACGCGCAATTTGCCGACTTCCTCCGAAGTCCACGGCTGGCGATGGCGCTCGAACCGCTCGCTCACGACTTGGCCTTCTTCGCCGGCGCTTTCTTTGCCGCCGCCTTCTTCGCCGGAGCCTTCTTCGCCGGCGCCTTCTTCCGTGCGCCCTTCTTCTTCGCCGGGCCCTTGGCCGCGCGCGCGTCGATCAGCGCGATCGCCTGCTCCTCGGTGACGTCCTCGGGCTTGAGGTCCCTGGGCAGCGTGGCGTTGGTCGTGCCGTCGGTAACGTACGGGCCATAACGGCCAGGCATGACCTTGATCTCGCCGCCGCTGGTGGGGTGCACCCCGAGCGCCTTGATCGGCTCCGCCTTGGCGCGCCCGCCGCCGGCGCCGTTGCGATTGGCGGCCTCGGCCAACAGCGTGACTGCGGCGTTCATCCCGGTCTCGAACACGTCGCGCGTGCCGCCGAGCTTGGCGTACTTGCCGTTGTGCGCCAGGTAGGGGCCGTAACGGCCGATGCTCGCGGTGATCGGCTCGCCCGTCTCGGGATGCAGGCCGATCGCGCGCGGCAGCGCCAGCAGGCGTAGCGCCCACTCGAGGTCGAACTCGGGCAGGTCCTTGGGGATCGAGGCGCGCTTGGCCTCCTTGCCCTCGCCGAGCTGGATGTACGGCCCGAAGCGGCCCGTGCGCCGGGTGACCGGCAGCCCGCTTTCCGGATCGGTGCCCATGCTCTCGTTCTCGTCGGCCCCGTCCTCGCCCGGCTGGCCAAACTTCCGCCGGAACGCGCATTCAGGGTAGTTCGAGCAGGCGATGAACGCGCCGAACTTGCCGCCGCGCAGCGACAGCCGCCCACCGTCGCGCCCTTCGGCGACGCACCTCGGGCACTGGCGCGGATCGCCGGCGCCCTCCTGCTGCGGGAACAGGTAGTCCGACAGGAACTCGTCGAGCACTTCGGTGACTTCCGAAGGCTTGCGCTCCATCACCTCGTCGCTCTTCGGCTTGAAGTCGCGCCAGAAGTCCTCGAGCACCGCCTTCCACGCCGCGCGCCCGCCCGAGACGTTGTCGAGCTCATCCTCCATCTCGGCGGTGAAATCGTAGCCCACGTAGCGCGAGAAGAAGCGCTCCAGGAACGCGGTCAGCAACCGGCCCGAATCCTCGGCGAAGAAGCGGTTCTTCTCGGTGCGGACATAGGCCCGGTCCTTGAGCACCTGGATCGTCGAGGCATAAGTCGAAGGCCGCCCGATCCCGAGCTCCTCCATCCGCTTGACCAGGCTCGCCTCCGAATAGCGCGGCGGCGGCTGGGTGAAGTGCTGGTTCGCCTCGACCCCGAGCTTGGCCGGGCTGTCGCCCTGCCGCATCATCGGCAGCAGGCCTTCGTCCTCGTCGTCGTCGCCCTTCTGGTCGCGCCCTTCCTCGTACACCGCGAGGAAGCCCGGAAACTTGACCACCTGGCCGGTCGCGCGCAGTTCGTGCCGCCCGGTCGGGTCGCGCAGCGTCACGGTGGTACGCTCGAGGCTCGCAGCCGCCATCTGGCTCGCCATCGCGCGCTTGAAGATCAGGTCGTACAGCTTCGCCTCGTCGCCTGAGCCGGCGTGCGAGCGGTTGAAGTCGGTCGGCCGGATCGCCTCGTGCGCTTCCTGCGCATTCTTGGCCTTGGTCTGGTAGATGCGCGGCTTCTCGGGCAGGTAGTGCCCGTCGAACCGCTCGGTGATCGCGCGGCGGCACGCGGAGATCGCGCTGCCGTCCATCTGTACTCCGTCCGTGCGCATGTAAGTGATCGCGCCGGCCTCGTAGAGCGACTGCGCGAGCCGCATCGTGTGGCTGGCCGAGTAGCCGAGCTTGCGCGCAGCCTCCTGCTGCAGCGTCGAGGTGGTGAACGGCGGTGCCGGGTTGCGCTTGAGCGGCTTGGTCTCGACGCCCTCGACGGTGAAGCGCCCCGCCTCGACCGCCGCTTTCGCGCGATCCGCGGTGCCCTTGTCGCCGATGCTCAGCCGCTCGAGCTTCTGCCCGTCGAAGGTGACCAGCCGCGCCTCGAACGCGGTCCCGTCGTGCTGCATCTGCGCCACGACCGACCAGTATTCTTGCGCCTTGAACGCCTCGATCTCGCGCTCGCGGTCGACGATCAGCCGCAGCGCGACCGACTGCACGCGGCCCGCGCTCTTCGCGCCCGGCAGCTTGCGCCACAGCACCGGGCTGAGCGTGAAGCCGAACAGGTAGTCGAGCGCGCGGCGCGCGAGGTAGGCGTCGATCAGGTCGGTATCGAGCTCGCGCGGATTCGCCATCGCGGTGGTGACGGCGTCCTTGGTGATCGCGTTGAACGTGACCCGCTCGACCTCCTTGGGCAGCGCCTTGCGCTTGGCCAGCAGCTCCTGAACGTGCCAGCTGATCGCCTCGCCCTCGCGGTCGGGGTCGGTGGCGAGGATCAGCCGGTCGGCCTTCTTGGCCGCGTCGGCGATCTCCTTCACCCGGCTGACCTTGTCGCGGTAGGTTTCCCAATCCATCGCGAAGCCCTCGTCGGGCCGCACCGAGCCGTCCTTGGGCGGCAGGTCGCGGACGTGGCCGTAGCTCGCGAGGACCTTGTAGTCCTTGCCGAGGTACTTCTCGATGGTCTTCGCCTTGGCGGGAGATTCGACGATGACAAGTTGCATGGCGGTTTGAGGCAATCCCTACACGTGTACGTACGCGCGAGGGTGGTGGCGTTCTGCGCGGTTCGTCAAGCGGGTTCGACCACCCAGGAAAGCGGGCAGGAGGATCACACATGAAATCCAATCGGCCAATCTTAGCCGGCACTTGCCTTCTCGCGCTGGGTGCGGTGCTCGGTCCACCCCTGGCCGCACTCGTGCACGCCGCTGCCGTCGCGTTTGCCGAACACAATCCCACTGGCGGTTCGGACCGCCCGGCGGCGGCGGGCACCAATGCGCGAGCCGCATACCTCTTCCAGATCTATGAGCCCCATCGCCCACCGGCCCGGCCGGGAATGCTCCGGGATGTCGAGCCTTTGCCGTGGTCCGAGTGCGGGCATCAGAACCTGCAGTCGCAGCTCGTTCCTCCGGCAGGCTCAGCCGGGCCGGCGCCTCAAGCGGGGTTCCCCGAGCAGTCGGCTGCGCTCGGGGCAGCGTTGATGCTGGCGGCACACCATG
>DATDLP010000533.1:0-2082 GCA_036519255.1 Croceibacterium sp. | reverse complement strand
GCGAAGAGAGCCCCGACCAAAACCGTCCGGAGCAGCCGCGATCCGACCATTTTTGCCGCCACTCCCCCGTGTCCGCCTTCCAGGCGGTTCCCGCGCTCATAGTCCGCATGTGCTAACTTGCGGATACCGGCGCGCTCGTTGGTCGCGATCACGCCGAAACTGCGTTGTACAGGCTTATTGTTCCCTGTATGTTCACTTGATGGAACGCCGCAAGGACCCTGCCGTCCATGGCCGCGGAGCGCAGTCCGGCAAAGTGCCCGGCCGCTTCGGGCTGGCGCAGCGCGAGGCCGACGGGGACTGGCGCGATTACGTCGAGACGCTCGACGGACCGCCGGTCAAGCTGCGGACCACGGTGACCGAGGAGCACCCGAAGAGCATCCTCACCTTCAACCAGTCGCCCGACATCGGTTTCGACCGCTCCGTTAATGCCTACCGCGGGTGCGAGCACGGCTGCATCTATTGCTTCGCCCGGCCGACGCACGCCTACCACGACCTTTCGCCCGGGCTCGACTTCGAGACTCGGCTGTTCGCCAAGCCGAACGCCGCTGCGCTGCTGCGCGAGACGCTCGCCCGCCCCAGGTACCGCCCGAAGCCGATCGCGATGGGTACCAACACCGATCCGTACCAGCCGATCGAGGGCCGCTACCGCATCACCCGCGCGCTGCTCGAGGTGTGCCTCGAGACGCGCCATCCGGTGACCATCACCACCAAGTCCGACCGCGTGTTGCGCGACCTCGACCTGATCGCCGAACTGGCGAAGCACCGGCTGGTGGCCGTGGCGGTCTCGGTCACCACGCTCGATCCGCGGCTGTCGGGGCTGCTCGAGCCGCGCGCGGCGGCGCCGGCGAGGCGACTCGCCGCGCTGGGCAAGCTGGTCGAGGCCGGGGTGCCGGCGCACTGCTCGGTCGCACCGGTGATCCCGGCCATCACCGACGAGTTCATCGAAGGCATCCTCGCCCGCGCCGGCGCGCTCGCGGTCCGCTCCGCGGGATGGATTCCGCTGCGCCTGCCGCACGAAGTGGCGCCGCTGTTCCGCGAGTGGCTCGCGGTCCATTTTCCCGACCGCGGCGACAAGGTGATGAGCCTCGTTCGTTCGATCCGCGGCGGCCGCGACAACGATCCGAATTTCTTCACTCGCATGAAGCCGAGCGGCGTGTGGGCCGATCTGCTGCGGGCGCGCTTTCGAGTCGCGCGCCGGCGCGCAGGCATCGACAACGCGCGCTTCGAGCTGGATTGTACGCAATTCCAGCGACCTGAGGCACACGGGCAACTATCCCTTTTCCAATTTGTTTAGGAACTTGCGCGATTCGTGTTCGGATCGTTCGTGAAATGGAAATATTTGAACGGCAGGGAACGCTTGACAGCACAATTAGTCTTGGCATCGTCGTGCCGCTCGCATCCGAGGATGGGACAAAACCCCGTCCGGCGGCCGACCCGAAGGGGAACCAGCATGCGTAAATTGGGAATTGCGATCGCAACCGCGGCGACGGCGATCGCTTCGCCAGCGATCGCCGGAGACGATCAGGATTACTTCGGGGTCGAAGCCGGGATGATCTTTCCCGACGATGTCGATCTCGAGATGGTGACGACGGGAGCCGAGGTCCTGCTCGAGCCCGACAATGGCTGGGATGCCGATCTTCTGCTGGGCCACGACTTCGGCGGGTTCAGGATCGAGGCCGAGGTTGGCTACAAATCGTTCGATGTCGATTCGTTCACCTCGACAGCCGTCGTGCCGGTCGGCACCTTCAGCGACGCGGGCGACGTTACCGTCATCAGCAGCATGCTGAACGGCCTGATCGATTTTGGCGGCAATGACGGCGTAGGCTTCTCGATCGGTGGCGGTGCAGGCGTCTCGCGGGTGCAAATGGATCTCGATGCCGCCGGTCTGGCCTGGATGGACCAGGAGGATCTCGCCTTCTCGTGGCAGGGCGTGGCCGCGTTGCGCGTGCCGCTGAGCCCGTCGGTCGATCTCGGCATCAAGTACCGCTATTTCAACGTCGAGGACATCGAGGTGACCAGCGGCTTCCGCCAGGGCTACGAGACCGACCTCTCGAGCCACTCGATTCTGCTTTCGATGCTGTT
>DATDLP010000532.1:0-3210 GCA_036519255.1 Croceibacterium sp. | reverse complement strand
ACCCTGTCGCAGGCCTCGGTCCAGCTCGGCTCGAGCCCGGGAAACACCTCGCTCGCCTTGCGCCCCCGAGCCTGAGCGGCGGATATGCCGAACAGGTGCTCGAACGCCGGATTGAATTCGAGGTAGAACTGGTCGACGGCGCGGCCTTCCGCATCGCGGACGAGCTCAAGCTCGCAGTAGCCCTGCCCCATGGTCTCGAACAGCGACCGGTACTTCTCCTCGCTGTCGCGCAGCGCCCGGTTCATCTCGCGCTGGTCGATCACCTCCTGCTCGGCCTCGACGCGGCGGCTGACGTCCATCCACGACAGGAAGTGGTTGAGCGTCGTCCCGTCGTCGTCCTTGAACCCGCTGAGCAGCACGGTGGCGGTGAAGCGCGACTCGTCCTTGCGGTACTGGACGGTCTCGATCACGACGTCGCGATCCTCCTCCAGCGCGCGGCGGAAATTGTCCGCGTCGGCCGCATCGGTACGGCGGCCGTTCATGAAGTACGGCTGCTGGCCGAGCACTTCGTCCATCGTGTAGCCCGACAGCTCGAGGAACGCCTGGTTGGCGAACACGATCGGGTTGCCCGGCAGCGTCGGGTCGGTCAGCACCATCGCAATGCGCGTCGCGCGCACCGCGTCGACGAACACCCCGCCGCGCGCGCGCAGCGCCTCGATCGCCTCCTCGGCACCGGTGCGGGCGGTGGTGCCGGCCATGTCGGGCACGAAGGCGTTGGCCGGAGGATCGGCCTTGTTCACGGCCGCGGAGCCCGGCCGGCGGCACACCGCGCCGAAGGCAGGCGAGCCCGCCGCGGCGCGTGGCCGGCCTTCGCGTCGATGGGAATATGGTCCGCCTGCGCCATGGCGCCTCGCTGGTCCCCGCGCAACTCCATCGGCCCACGGGCTGTGCCACTATACGCTTGAAAAAGCGGAAAGGGACCGCGCGAATGCGATCGCGACGCAAACCGCAGGCGGGAGGCGCAGGCCACGTCGCGCTACTCGGCCAGCACGCGCTCGCGCAGCCAGGCGAGCTGGGCCGCGTAGTACCCCTCGGCCGGCACGCGCTCGGTCATTTCCTCCATCTCGCGCAACCCACCGGTCGCCGCGCGGTGCAGGTTGTGGTTGGCAGCGGGGAAGCTGCGCACCGCGAGCGAGCCGGCCGGGTTGCGGCCGATCGTGCGCTCGTACAGCGCGCGGGTGCGCCGCCAGTCGACGTTCATGTCCTTCTCGCCGAACAGCGCGAGCACGTCGGCGTCGAGCCCACCGAGCAGCGCGTCGAACCCGGGCACGTAGACCATCAGCCCGGTCGACGGATCGACTTGCGCCTCGCCGCTGGCGAAGCGCCGCTGCTGCCCGGCGAACGCGGCCGGGTCGACTTCGGGCGAGCCGCCGGTGAAGCGCAGCATGAGCGGATCGTGCCGCAGCCGCGCGGTCGCCGCGAGGTAGTCGGCCAGCGACCCGCCCTCGGCAGTGATCGCGAACCCGCGCATCAGCTCGCCGGCGAGCGCCGCCGCCTCCGCCTCGCTGCGCCCCTCGATGCGCAGGTTCTGCTCGAGCATGTAGGGGAAGGTCTCGAGCGCATCGACCCCGCTGACCGAAATCCAGAACCCAATGCCGTAATCCTGCGCCATCGCCAGCGGCGCGATCCACCCGCCGCGGCTGATCGACCACAGCCCGATCCGCTGCGCCCCGGACACCCCGCGCTCGCGCAGCGCGGCAGCCGCGTCGAGCACCTCCTGCGCGCTCTCGGCCACCGGCTGGTCGATGTCGAACGCACCCTCGCTGCGCCCCTGGCCGGGCTTGTCCCACACCAGACTGGCGACCCCGAGCGCGGCGAAGCGCGTGCGCAAGTCCTCGAACAGACGCCACCCGCGCACGTCGGTCGGCCCGTAGCCGTGGACAAAGATCACCAGCGCGCGGGCTTCGCCGCCGGCTGGCTGGTCGAGCACGCCCGACAGCGTGCGGCCGGCGGAAACGAACGCGAAGTCGGTGGTGGCCATCGGCGCTGCCGCCTCCCCCGCCCGCGCCGGCGCGAACCCAAGCAGCGCGAAGATCAGCGCCAGCCAGACCAGCCCGTTACGGATCATGGCGTGTCCTCGCTCCACGGTCAGGCACCGCTTACCGCGCTTGCCTCCGCCGCGCGACAACGCACCTCTTGCGCGCCGGCGTCCGCCTGGCTCAAAGCTGGCGCAGGATGACCGGGTCGGTGATCTTGTCGTCCGCCGCGAGCAGCAGGGCCTTCGAGATGATGATCGACAGCGTCCGGTCGCCTTCGAACGGCAGCCAGATCCGATCGCCCCGCTCGACGCCCTTGGGCACGATGCAGATGTGCCGCCCGCTGCGCGCGCAAGCGCCCGAGCCGAGGTGGATCTCGTACTCGTGCCGCGTGCCCTGGACCACGAGGTAGCGGTCTTCGAGCCTGAGCTTGTCGGCGATCTTGAGCCGCGGCACGATCCGCTCGAGCATCGCCCGCCGCCGCTTGCCGGACTCGACCAGCTCCGCGGTGTTGGTCGAGCGCCAGTAGGCCTCGGCATGGCGGTCCCACTGGTTCGGGTGCGCCGCGTTCTCGCCGCGGTCGAGCCAGGCCGGGTCGGCGGCGATCGAGGCGACCGCGGTGAACAGGTCGGCGTGCCGCATGACCTCCGAGTAGACCGCCGGCGGGATTTCGCCGAGCGGCACCGGGTCGCCGCGCCGCGGCCCGCGGGCGCTGTCGTGCGCGCCTTGCGGAATGCGGTGGAACTGCACGCGGTCGGTCGTCACGTAAGCATAGGCGCCGCTGTCGGTGGTCTGCGGGTCGTCGCCGCCGGCCCCTTTGACCCAGTAGTCGGCGACCAGCCCGTGCGCTGGCAGCACGAGGTGCCACGGCTCGTCGTTGGGCGCGTCGACCCACATGCGGTGCGTGACGCGCCAGCCGTTGAGCCGCGCGAGCGTCATCGCCTGGTGCTGCTTGAGGATGTGCGCCGCCCAGCGGTTGGTATAAGTCCCGGTCGCGCGCTCGGCGTCGGTCAGCGCATAGACCTCGCGCCAGACTTGCGCGAAGGGCTGCGTCGCCTGCAGCGCCTCGAGCCGGTCGCGCCAGGCCTCGATCGCGGCGATCTCGGCGTCCATCGGGTGCCACAGCCGCACGGTCGACCCGTCGAGCGCGACCGCGTTGCCCGCCACGTCGAGCATCGCCTCGCCTTCCGCATCGGCCATCGCCGCCACGCGGGTGCCGTCGGCCTGCTCGATC
>DATDLP010000531.1:0-3414 GCA_036519255.1 Croceibacterium sp. | reverse complement strand
CGGTATCATGGCGCACATCGACGCCGGCAAGACCACCACGACCGAGCGGATCCTCTACTACACCGGCAAGTCCTACAAGATCGGCGAAGTCCACGACGGCGCCGCGACGATGGACTGGATGGAGCAGGAGCAGGAGCGCGGCATCACGATCACGTCGGCCGCGACGACCACGTTCTGGCAGGCCGATGACGGCCAGGGTCCCGAGCACCGCTTCAACATCATCGACACGCCGGGCCACGTCGACTTCACCATCGAAGTCGAGCGCTCGCTGCGCGTACTCGACGGCGCAGTCGCCGCGTTCGACGGTGTCGCCGGTGTCGAGCCGCAGTCCGAGACCGTATGGCGCCAGGCCGAAAAGTACGGCGTGCCGCGGATGTGCTACATCAACAAGCTCGACCGCACCGGCGCCGACTTCTACTACTGCGTGCAGACGATCATCGACCGTCTCGGCGCGATTCCGGCCGTGCTGTACCTGCCGATCGGTGCCGAAGGCGACTTCAAGGGTCTGGTCGACCTGGTCAACGACCGCGCGATCATCTGGCAGGACGAAAGCCTCGGCGCGAAGTTCGACTACGTCGAGATTCCGGCCGACCTCGCCGACAAGGCCGCCGAGTACCGCGAGCGGCTGATCGAGCTCGCCGTCGAGCAGGACGACGAGGTGATGGAAGCCTATCTGGAAGGCAACATGCCCGACGTCGCGACGCTCAAGGCGCTGATCCGCAAGGGCACGCTGAACCAGGCGTTCGTCCCGGTCATGTGCGGCTCGTCGTTCAAGAACAAGGGCGTGCAGCCCCTGCTCGATGCGGTGGTCGACTATCTGCCGAGCCCGGTCGACGTGCCGGCGATTAAGGGCGTCAAGCCCGACAGCGATGAGGAAGACTCCCGTCCGTCGGACGATGGTGCCCCGTTCTCGGCGCTCGCGTTCAAGATCATGAACGACCCGTTCGTCGGCTCGCTGACCTTCACCCGCATCTACTCGGGCAAGCTGTCCAAGGGTTCGTACCTGAACTCGGTGAAGGACAAGCGCGAGAAGATCGGCCGCATGCTGCTGATGCACTCGAACAACCGCGAGGACATCGACGAGGCCTATGCGGGCGACATCGTCGCGCTGGCCGGCCTCAAGGAAACCACCACCGGCGACACGCTGTGCGATCCGGCGAACCCGATCGTTCTCGAGCGCATGGAGTTCCCCGAGCCGGTGATCGAGCTGTCGGTCGAGCCGAAGACCAAGGCTGACCAGGAGAAGATGGGCCTCGCCCTGGCGCGCCTGGCTGCCGAGGATCCCTCGTTCCGCGTCTCGACCGACCACGAATCTGGCCAGACGATCATCAAGGGCATGGGCGAGCTTCACCTCGACATCCTGGTCGATCGCATGCGCCGCGAGTTCAAGGTCGAGGCCAACGTCGGCGCGCCGCAGGTCGCTTATCGCGAGTACCTCGGCAAGCCGGTCGAGCTGGTCTACACCCACAAGAAGCAGTCGGGCGGCTCGGGCCAGTTCGGTGAGGTAAAGGTCAAGCTCACCCCGGGTGAGCGTGGCGCGGGCATCAACTTCATCGACTCGGTCAAGGGCGGCAATATCCCGCGCGAGTACATTCCGTCGGTGGAGAAGGGCATGCGCGAGACCGCCGCGACCGGCGCGCTGATCGGCTTCCCGATCGTCGACTTCGACATCGAGCTGATCGACGGCAAGTACCACGACGTCGACTCGTCCGCCCTCGCGTTCGAGATCGCCGGCCGCGGTGCGATGCGCGAAGGCGCCCAGAAGGCGGGGATCAAGATCCTCGAGCCGATCATGAAGGTCGAGGTGGTGACTCCCGAGGAGTTCATGGGCGACGTGATCGGCGACCTCAACAGCCGTCGCGGGCAGATCCAGGGCACCGACAGCCGCGGCAACGCGCAGGTCGTGGAGGCCAAGGTGCCGCTCGCCAACATGTTCGGCTACGTCAACGAACTGCGCTCGTTCACCCAGGGCCGCGCCCAGTACACGATGCAGTTCTCGCACTACGACGAAGTGCCGGCGAACGTCGCGGCAGAGGTCAAGGAGAAGCTTGCCTAAGGCAGGCCGAGCGTCTAGGGGCGGCGCCTGATTCAGCAGGTGGCCTCCCCCACACCGCATAGATCAAATCAGACAGACAGAGGTTACGGATAACATGGGCAAGGCAAAATTCGAGCGGAACAAGCCGCACTGCAACATTGGCACCATCGGTCACGTCGATCACGGCAAGACCACGCTGACGGCTGCGATCACCAAGGTGATGGCTGCTGAAAACGGTGGCACCGCAGTCGATTTCGCCAACATCGACAAGGCCCCCGAAGAGCGCGAGCGCGGGATCACCATCTCGACCGCGCACGTCGAGTACGAGACCGCCGCGCGCCACTACGCGCACGTCGATTGCCCGGGCCACGCCGACTACGTGAAGAACATGATCACCGGTGCCGCCCAGATGGACGGCGCGATCCTGGTCGTGAACGCCGCCGACGGCCCGATGCCGCAGACTCGCGAGCACATCCTGCTCGCCCGTCAGGTCGGCGTGCCGGCGCTGGTCGTTTACATGAACAAGGTCGACCAGGTCGACGACGAGGAAATCCTCGAGCTGGTCGAGCTCGAAGTGCGCGAGCTGCTGAGCTCGTACGACTTCGACGGCGACAACATTCCGATCGTCAAGGGCTCGGCACTGGCCGCGCTCGAAGGCCGTGACGACAACATCGGTGCAGAGTCGATCAAGGCGCTGATGGACGCGGTCGACGCGCACATCCCGCAGCCGCCGCGCCCGACCGACAAGCCGTTCCTGATGCCGATCGAGGACGTGTTCTCGATCTCGGGCCGCGGCACCGTGGTGACCGGCCGTATCGAGACCGGCATCGTCAACGTTGGTGACGAAGTCGAGATCATCGGCATCCGTCCGACCGCCAAGACCATCGTCACCGGCGTCGAGATGTTCCGCAAGCTGCTCGACCGCGGCGAGGCTGGCGACAACGTCGGTGCGCTGCTGCGCGGCACCGCGCGTGACGGCGTCGAGCGTGGCCAGGTCCTGGCCAAGCCCGGCTCGGTCAACCCGCACACCGAGTTCAGCGCCGAGGTCTACGTGCTGTCGAAGGACGAAGGTGGCCGTCACACGCCGTTCTTCGCCAACTACCGCCCGCAGTTCTATTTCCGCACCACCGACGTGACCGGCGAAGTGATCCTCCCCGAGGGCACCGAGATGGTCATGCCGGGCGACAACGTCACGATCGGCGTCAAGCTGATCGCGCCGATCGCGATGGATGAGGGCCTGCGCTTCGCGATCCGCGAAGGTGGCCGCACCGTCGGTTCGGGGGTTGTCAGCAAGATCACGAAGTAATATAGGCGCCGCTCCGGCGGGGATTCGCTCCCCGCCGGTCGGATTTTTAGCGGGGGGCCGCCCCTTCCCAGGC
>DATDLP010000530.1:0-3442 GCA_036519255.1 Croceibacterium sp. | reverse complement strand
GTCCCTCGACTGCGCTCGGGACGAACGGGGTGGGAGTGGATGAGCGCAATCCGGGCTTGCGCCCCCGGCCCCCCCTCTGCACATGGAGCGGCGATGACCAGCAAAACGCGTACGATCGCCGGAACCGAGCTCCACCCCGTGGGGCTCGGCTGCATGAACCTGTCGTGGGCTTACGGCACCCCGCCGAGCCGTGAAGAGGGCGCCGCGCTGCTCGGCCGCGCGCTCGATCTTGGCTACAACCACCTCGACACCGCGCGGATCTACGGCACGGGCGCGAACGAGGCGCTGATCGGCGAGACCCTCAAGGGGCGGCGCAGCGAGTTCTTCCTCGCCTCGAAGTGCGGCATCACCGTCGACGGGCCCAAGCGCGGAGTCGATTGCACGCCGGCTGCCATCACCGCGGCAGTCGAGGAAAGCCTGCGGCTGCTGCAGACCGACCACATCGACCTCTACTACATGCACCGGTTCGACCCGAAGGTGCCGATCGGCGATTCGGTCGGCGCGCTGGCGCGCGCGATCGAGGGGGGCAAGATCGGCGCGTACGGCGTGTCCGAATGGTCCGCGCGGCACATCCGCGAGGCGCACGACGTGCATCCCGTGGGCGCCGTGCAGACCGAGTACTCGCTGTGGACCCGCAACGTCGAGCTCGCCGTGCTCGAAACCTGCGCGGAGCTCGGCGTGCCACTGGTGGCGTTCTCGCCGGTCGGGCGCGGCGCGCTGGCCGGACTGCTGAGGGATCCGGCCACGCTCGAGGAGCAGGATCTCAGGACCAAGATGCCGCGGTTCAACGCCCAGAACTGGCCGCACAATCTCACGTTGATCGACAAGCTGACGGCGCTGGCGAAGGATGCCGGGATGACCGCGGCGCAACTCGCGCTCGCCTGGGTGCTGTCGCGCGGCGAGCACGTGCATGTGATCCCGGGAACGACCAACTTGCAGCATCTCGCGGACAACAACGCCGCGTGGGGCCTGCCTGTGGCGCAGGACCTCCTCGACGCCGCGGGCGCGCTGATCAACGAAGGCACCGTCGCCGGGCACCGCTATCACGACGCGATCCGGCCGACGATCGACACCGAGGAGTTCGAACCGGCATGAACGATGTGCGCGCCGAGATCGGCTATTCGGAGCGGACCGAGCAGAAGCCCTATTTCTACGCCAATGCGCACGAAAAGGACTTCGTGCCGCTCAAGCCGGCCGAAGTCGCGATCGCCGATGCGCGCGGGCTCGACTGCACGCTCGACCGCGAGGGCTTCACGCTGGTCGAGCACACGAGCGCTGTGGCCGACCTGACCGACCTCAAGGCGGTGAGCGAAGTCCATCGCGACGAGATCGTAGCGCTGCTCAAGCAGATCACCGGCTGCGACGAGGTGGTGATGACGCCGTTCGGCATCCTGCGCTTCTCCGAGAAGGCCGGCGCAAACGCGGCGCACGACAACTCGCACCCGGCGCGGTTCGTGCACGTCGACATGGCGAAGGAAGCCGCCGCGGCGATGCGCGACAAAGGCGCCCCGCCGGCGCCCGAAGGCAAGACGGTGGTGCGCAGCGCGCAGTACAACGTCTGGCGCGCGCTGGCCGGGACGCCGCAGGACGTGCCGCTGGGCCTTTGCGCCTACCCGAGCGTGGCGCGCGAGGACCTGCTCGATTGCGACGCGATCTTCGATCCGCTCGACGGCAGCCCCGAATGGGGCTTCCCGAACTACCTGCTGGCGCACAACCCGGCGCACCGCTGGTACTACTATTCGAACATGACGCCTCGCGAAGCGATAGTGTTCAAGACCAGCGACAGCGACCCCGAGCGCGCGCAACTGATGCCGCACGGGGCGTTCGACAATCCGCTGGCCGGCGACGACGCCCCGGCGCGCGTGAGCCTCGAGATGCGCGGGACCTGCTACTGGTTCGCCTGAGCGTTGCCGCGGGCCGGGCCCGCCGATAGAGTGCGCCCGCGCCGGATACGCCGGCCGTCAGTGGGGGAATGACGATGGCGTCGAAAATCCTGCGCACGATCCTGCTTGCTCTGGTCCTCGCTTTCGGCGGTGCGCAAGGCGCCGCCGCGCAGACCGCTGAAGCAGTGGTGGCGGCATCCGCGAAAGCGATGGGGATCGAGGGGCTGAACTCGATCAAGCTGTGGGGCTCGGGGGCGAGCTTCACGGTCGGGCAGAACAACGACGCCAATGGGCCGTGGCCGCGGACCAACCTCAACGATTTCAACCGCTGGATCGACTTCGCCCAGCCGGCCACGCGCGCGACCGCGACGACCCTGGCAGTGCCGGCACAAGGCGGCCCCGCAGCGCAAGCCCCGTTCAACCAGTACGCCGGGCCGGCGAACCTGGCATGGGGCCAGCACCTCGAGATCTGGACCACGCCGTGGGGTTTCCTCAAGGGGGCGCAGGCCCACGGGGCCACGGTCGAGAACCGGACGCTGGGGGGCACGCGGTTCCGCGTCGTGACCTGGAGCCCGCCGCAGAAATCGCCGGGCGGGCAGAGCTACCAGGTGGTCGGCTACATCGGACCCGACGATCTGGTGCACGCGGTCGAGACCTGGGTCGAGAACCCGATCTTCGGCGACCTGCGGGTCGAAACCACGTTCGAGAACTGGCGCGACCTCAACGGGCTCAAGTTTCCCAGCACGATCACCCAGAAGCGCGCCGGCTGGCCGACGTTCGAGTTCCAGCTGCTCGGGGTGCAGGCCAACCCGGCGGACATCGCCGAGCGCGCGGTCGCGCCCCCGCCGCCGCCCCCGCTTGTCGTGTCGGCTGCGGCTCTCGCGGCGCCGCCGCCGCCGGCCTCGGAGCAGCTCGCGCCGGGCGTGTGGCGCATCCGCGGGGCGTACAACGCGCTCGCGGTCGAGTTCGCCGATCACGTCGTGCTGTTCGAGCCCGGGCCGCAGAACGAGAATCGCGCCAAGGCGATCATCGCCGAGACCAAACGGGTGATTCCCGGCAAGCCGATCCGCTACGGGGTAATCTCACACCACCATTTCGACCACACCTCGGGCCTGCCCGCGGTGGTGGCCGAGGGCATCACGATCGTCACGCCCAAGGTCAACGAGCGCTTCCTCGCGCAAGCGCTCGGCGCGCCGCGCACGCTTGCGCCCGACGCGATCGCCGCGAGCGGCAGGCGGCCGGTCGTCGAGGGCTTCGAGGGCGACAAGCGCGTGTTCCAGGACGCGACGCGGACGCTCGAGATCCACGTGATCCAGGGCCTGCCGCATGCCGACGGACGGGTGGTCGGCTACCTGCCGGCCGAGCGCATCCTGGTCTACGCCGACATGTTCAACCTGCCGCCGGCGGCCAACCCGGTGCCCGACCCGCCGGTGTTCGGCACGCAAGTGTTCCTGGCGAACATCGAGCGGCTCGGGCTCGACCCCGAGCGGATCATGTCGATCCACTCGCTCAACCCCGACCGGCTGACCTCGGTGGCGGACATCCGCGCCTCGCTCGGG
>DATDLP010000529.1:0-7931 GCA_036519255.1 Croceibacterium sp. | reverse complement strand
GGATCAGCGCGAGACCGAGGAAATATCCGGGCCCGACCCCGTCGGGATCAAGCTCGGCGGCGCGGCGATAGGCCAGCAGCGCCGGCTCGGTCAGCGCCCCGTCGGCGTGCTCGATCAGCGCGTTGCCGAGCGCGAGCCACACTTCGGCATCGCGCGGATGCTCGGCGATCGCGCCGCGCAGGATTGTCGCCGCGTCGGTGTAGCGGCCGCGGCGGGCGAAGCCATCGGCCACGATCAACCGGTTGCTGCGCGAGCGCTCGTCCTCGGCGACCATGCTCTTGCGTTCTTCGACCAGCGCCCAGGCCGCATCGCCGGTCTCGGCGGCGGACATGGCGGGTGCGCCCGGAAGCCCCGGGCTCGCTTGCAAGGCGTAGCCGGCCAGCCCCAGCGCCAGCGCGGCAGCCACGGTCGTCCAGCCGCTCCGCGGCACGCGGAACGCGAGCACCGCGGCGGCGAACGCCCCCAACGCCAGCCCGATGGCGATCAGCCAGGTCATTTCGCACCCCGCAAGCGGCGCCGCAGGATCAGGAACGCCAGCAGCAGCAGCACCGCCGGCACCGCGAACAGCGGCCAGGTCGTCGCGCTCACGGTGGGCTTGTAGCTGACGTAGTCGCCGTAGCGCTCGACCAGCCAGGCGCGGATGTGCTCGGGATCCTCGCCCTCGGCGATGCGGCTGCGCACCTGGTGGCGCATGTCGCCGGCCATCGGCGCATCGCTGTCGGCGATCGACTGGCTCTGACACTTGAGGCAGCGCAGCGTCTCCATCAGCGCCAGCGCCTTGGCTTCGAGGGCCGGGTCGTCGAGCTGGCGGTAGGCGTAAGGCGCCGGCGGCAGCGAGTCCTGTGCCGCGACGGGCGCAGTCATGGCCACCGCCAACGCCATGGCCAGAATACAAACCAACACCGTCATCCCGGCGAAAGCCGGGACCTCGCGCGGTGTCCTGTGCCCTCGCCGCAAGGATCCGCATGGCGGCGCGAGGTCCCGGCTTTCGCCGGGATGACGAACGGTGCGCATCACGCCCCCGCCTCCTTCAGCTTGTCGAGCAGCACCGCGACGTCGCCATCGCGGATGTCGCCGATGTGCTGATAGCGGATCACGCCCTTGCCATCGATCACGAACGTCTCGGGTACGCCCGACGAGCCGATCGACAGCTGCACCGCGCTGATGTCGTCCTTGCCGATGCGGCTGAACGGGTTGCCGTAGGCCTCGAGGAACCGCGCCACGTCATCGGGCCGGTCGCGGATCGCCACCGCCACGATGTTCGCTCCGCCGGCCTCGAGCCGCGCGAGGTTCGGCGCCTCGGCCGCGCACGGCACGCACCAGCTGGCGAACACATTGAGCAGCTTGGGCTGTCCGTCGGCGAGGTCGCCGCTCGCCAGCCCCGGCCGGTCAGCGACCGCTGGAGGCAGGTCGAACGCCGGGATCGGCTGGCCGATCATCGCGCTCTCGACGAACTCGTGCTTCGGCTGGCTGAGCTGGTAGGCGAACAGCCCGAAAACGCCCGCGGCGAGCCCGACCAGCACCCAGAGGAACACCCGCATGCGGATCATGCCGCGGCCTCCTCGCGCCGCTGCGCCGCCTTGCTGCGCGCGGTGCGGCGACGGACGTCGTTCGCAACGCGGCCGATCAGCGCCAGCAATCCGCCGAGCGCGATGACGATCCCGCCGTACCATACCCAGTTGACGAACGGCTTCCACCACAGCCTGATCTGCCAGCGTCCCCCTTCCGCCTCGCCGCCGATCACCGCATAGAGCTGGCCGTTCCACCGGGTCAGCTGCACGGACTCGCTGGTCTGCTGCGGCGGGGTCCAGAAGCTGCGAGCCTGCGGGGTGAGCAGGTGGGCCGCACCGCCCGCATAACGCGCGGCCAAGGTCGCCTCGAGCGCGGTCCAGTTGGGTCCGGCGACCGGATCGACCGAATCGAGGGTCACGCTCCAAGGCCCGACCTCGGCCGTATCACCAACCCGCGCTGCCACGAGCTTCTCGGTGGTGAACGCGGTGTCGGCCGCCATCCCGAACAGCGCGATCGCCACCCCGAGGTGCCCGAGCACCATGCCCCATACCGCGAGCGGCAGCCGCCGCAGCGAGCGCCCGCGCAGCGGCAGCACGCTGGCGACGCCGACCACCGCGGCCAGCGTCATCCCGAGCAGCGGCATCAGCCCGATCCCCGCGATCAGCCACACGCCCAGCAGCACCGCCACCCCGATCGCGGCCACCACGATCACCGGCGCGCGCACGCGCGCGAAGCTGTCGCGGCGCCAGCGCAGCAGCGGCCCGACCGCGAGCACCAGCAGCATCGGCAGGAAGAAGATCGCCCCCACCGGATTGAAGTACGGCGGTCCGACCGAGACGCGCACGTCGAACGCCTCGGTCAGCAGCGGGTAGAGGGTGCCGAGCAGCACGATGCCGAGGATCGCCGACAGCGCGACATTGTTCACCACCAGCGCGCCCTCGCGGCTCAGCAGCGCGAACCGCTCGCCCTCGTTGACCGTCCCCGCGCGGACCACGAACAGCACCAGCGCGCCGCCGACGTAGATCGTCAGCAGCGCGAGGATGAACGCGCCGCGCTCGGGATCGACCGCGAACGCGTGCACGCTGGTCAGGATGCCCGAGCGCACGAGGAACGTGCCGACCATGCTCATCGAGAACGCAACCACCCCGAGCAGGATGGTCCAGGTGCGCAGCGCGTCGCGCGCCGCAAGCACGCTGGCCGAATGCAGCAGCGCGGTCGCCGCGAGCCATGGCATCAGGCTGGCGTTCTCGACCGGGTCCCAGAACCACCAGCCGCCCCAGCCGAGCTCGTAGTAGGCCCAGTAGCTGCCGGCTGTGATGCCCAGCGTGAGGAATATCCACGCGCCGAGCACCCACGGGCGCATGACCTTGGCGAAATCGGGCGTCACCTGCCGCGTCAGCAGCGCGCCGACCGCGAAGCTGAACGCGACCGAGAGCCCGACGTAGCCCATGTAGAGCGTCGGCGGATGGAACGCCAAGCCGATGTCCTGCAGCAGCGGATTGAGGCCCGCACCATCGGCGGGCGGGGGCGCGATGCGCTCGAACGGGTTCGAGGATGCCAGCAGGAACGCGTAGAACCCGACCCCGACGAGCGCCTGCGCGCCGAGCGTCGCCAGCATCGTCCTTTCGGGCAGTCGGCGCTCGATCGCCGCGATCAGCCCGCCCGCGAGCGCCATTACGGTCACCCACAGCAGCATCGAGCCTTCGTGCTGACCCCAGGCCCCGGCGAGCTTGAAGATCAGCGGCTTGGCCGAATGCGAGGTCCGCGCCACCAGCGCGACCGACAGGTCGGTCTGCACGAACAGCACCACCAGCGCGCCGAACGCCAGCAGGCACAGCAGCGCCTGCACCACCGCCGCCGGCCGCGCCAGCGCCGCGAGTCCCTCGCCGCCGGGCCTCAGCCCGAGGAACCCGCCCAACAGCTGCAGGCCCGCCAGCGCGGCGGCGAGCCACAGCGCGGCGAGGCCGAATTCGGCGATCATTGCGTTTCCGCCACCACGGCGCGCTTCTGCTCGGCGCTCATGTCCTCGAGCTCGCGCGGCATGTAATTCTCGTCGTGCTTGGCCAGCAGCTCCCTGGCCTTGAACGTTCCGTCCGGCAACATCGTGCCGTCGGCCACGACCCCTGAGCCCTCGACGAACAGGTCGGGCAGGAGGCCGGTATAACTCACCGGCACGCGCGCGTCGCCGTCGCCCACGACGAAATCGACCGTCACGCCGTCGGCCCGCGTCTTGAGCGAGCCCGCCTCGACCATCCCGCCGAGCCGAATCTCCTGTCCGGGCGTGGGAGGCTCTGCCGCGATCTGGCTCGGCACGTAAAAATAGCTCGCCTGGTTGCGTAGCGCCCAGGCCGCGAGCACCCCCGCGCCGATCAGCGCCACCAGCGCTATCACCACGAGCACCAGCCGCTGGTGCTTGGGCTTGAATGCAGCGCTCATTTCCGTCGTCCTTCGTCGCGCCGCTTCTCGGCCACGCGCATCGCCAGCCAGCTCCAGCCGACCAGCACCAGCGTGGCGCCAATCGTCACCGCGTAGGCGGCGATGACGAAGTTCCAGTGGTCGAGCGCCTCGCGCATCAGGCTTCGAGCGCCTTGCGCCGCAGCCGCGCCTCGGCCTGCACTTCGGCGAGAATCGCCCGCATCCGCGCCAGCACGACGCCGCCGAACAGCAGCGAGAAGCCGAGCGAAGCGACGGCAAGCGGGATCAGGAACTCGGCCGCCATCGCCGAGGAGCCCATCGACAGGCTCGGTGCCTGGTGCAGCGAGTTCCACCAGACGACCGAATAATGGATGATCGGGATGTTGATCGCGCCGACCAGCCCGAAGATCGCCGGAATGCGGCTCGATCCGCCCTCGCGATCGACCGCGCCGGCGAGCGCCATGTACGCGAGATAGAGGAACAGCAGCACGAGCATCGAGGTCAGCCGCCCGTCCCACACCCACCAGGTGCCCCACGCGGGCCGGCCCCACAGCGAGCCCGTGGCGAGGCACAGCGCGGCGAACACGGCCCCGGGCGCTGCGGAGGCTCGCGCGGCGATCGCCGCCAGCGGGTGGCGCCAGACCAGCTCGACCAGGCTCGCGACCGCGATCGCGCTCCACCCGGCCATGCCGAGCCACGCGGTCGGCACGTGCACCAGCACCATCCGCACGCTGTCGCCCTGCAGCCGTTCGGCCGGCAGCCCGGTCAGCCCCCAGGCGAGCGACGCGCCCGTCAGCACCAGCCCCGACAACAGCAGCGCCGGCGTCAGCCAGCGGGCGATTCTAAGAAAACGGGCGGGATTGGCGAAGCCGTGCATGGGTCCTGCGGGCGCGTGTCGGGGGCCGCTTTGACAGGTGGCGAACCCCGGAGCAAGCGGGAACACCCAATTTCGGACTTTGTCAACGATTGAGAGCGGTGTGAGCCGCGCCCTGCCCGTTCAACCCCGCCCGATCAGCTTCTGCGCCATCCGGTCCGCGACCACGTCGGAGCCCTCGCCGCTCGCGTCGCTCTCGCGCCAGATTGCCTCGAGCCGCTCGGGGATCTGCCCGATCCGGCGGCGCACCTCGGCGACGTCGCACGGCTCGCCGTGCTGTCGGCAGAGGTACTCGAGGCTGACGTTGATGATCCCGCCGGCGTTGATCACGTAATCGGGCGCGTAGAGGATGCCGCGCTCCGCGAGCAGCCGGCCGTGCTCGCGGCGGGCGAGCTGGTTGTTGGCTCCACCGGCGACGATCGCGCAGTCGAGCCGGGCGATGCCCGCCTCGTCGAGGATCGCACCGAGCGCGTTCGGGCTGAACACGTCGCAGGCGGTGCCCATCACCGCCTCGGCCGATACCGCCTCGCCGCCGACTTCGGTCGCCAGCGCCTTCGCGCGCCCGGCGTCGATGTCGGACACCGTCAACCTCGCGCCGTCCTTCGCCAGCAAGCGGGCGACCCCGCCGCCGACGCTGCCGCAGCCCTGCAGCGCCACGCGCACGCCCTGGAGCGAATCCCGGCCGAGCTTGTGCGCCACCGCGGCCTTGATCCCGAGATAGATGCCCATCGCGGTGAACGGGCCCGGATCGCCGCCGAGCTCGCCCTCGCCCGCGGGCAGCCCGCAGACATGCGGCGTGCGCTGCGCTATCGCGACCATGTCCGCCTCGCTGGCGCCGACGTCCTCGGCGGTGACGTAGCGGCCACCCAGCGCGTCGATCGCATCGCCGAACGCGGCGAGCATCGCGGGCGTCTTGGTCCGCTGCGCATCGAGCAGCACCACCGCCTTGCCGCCGCCCATCGGCAGCCCGGCCATCGCGTTCTTGTAGCTCATCCCGCGGCTCAGCCGCAGCGCATCGCGCATCGCCCCTTGCGGATCGGCGTAGTGCCAGAAGCGCGTGCCGCCCGCGCCGGGGCCGAGATGGGTGGAATGCAGCGCGATGATCGCGGTCAGCCCCGATGCCCGGTCGTGCACCAGCTCGACCCGCTCGTGCTCGTCGTAGTCCGCTTCGGTCCAGAAAGCCGTCATGTCATCCGCCCACAAGAAGGGTTTGCAAGCGGCAGAAAAATGAAGGGAATGGGGCGATTGACGGGGTTTGAACCCGCGACCTCCGGTACCACAAACCGGCGCTCTAACCAACTGAGCTACAATCGCCACAGCCCATGCCGCGAGCCGGGCTAGGTAGGCTTCCGCGCCTCCCGGTCAAGCGGGATCGGCGCGGGCGCGAGCCTGTTGCACAGGCCGCGTTTCCTGCAAAGCGAAAACTGCGCGCGCGGCGCGTCGGCGCAACTTTATTACCGCGCTGCGCGAAGCTATCACGCGACTCATGGCGAATCCCGGCGAGACCACCGCAGCGCAGCTCCTGGCCTTTCCGGGCGTACGCCGCGTGCCCTCGCCGCGGCTCGAGCTGTTCGACCGGCCCGAGTTCCTGCCGCCCGCGCTGTGCGCAGATCTGGTCGCGCTGATCGACCGCAACCGCCGTCCCTCGGAGATCGCCGACGCCAACGGCGACAACTATTTCCGCACCAGCGAAACCTGCGACCTCGATCCCGAGGACCCCGCGGTGCAGGACCTCGAAACGCGGCTGTTCGCGCTCAATGCGATCGATCTCGCGCACGGCGAGCCGGTGCAGGGCCAGCGCTACGCGGTCGGGCAGGAGTTCAAGGCGCACACGGACTACTTCGAGCCGAACGGCCGCGATTTCGAGAAGTTCTGCTCGGTCGCCGGCCAGCGCACCTGGACCTTCATGATCTACCTCAACGAGCCCGAAGCCGGCGGTGCCACGCGGTTCAAGGTGATCGACAAGATGTTCAAGCCCGAGTTGGGCAAGCTGGTCTGCTGGAACAACCACCGGCCCGACGGCACGCTCAACGCGGCGACGCTCCACCACGGGATGAAGGTGCGCAAGGGCACCAAGTACGTGATCACCAAATGGTACCGTGAAAGGCCCTGGGGATGGTGAGCGAGCGAGACCTCGGTCGAGAATTCGACAAGCTGGTCGGGGAGATTTGCGTCGGCTTGGGCTTCTGCGGCGGGATTGTCGACGAAAAGCCATCCCATATCAGGGACTTCCTGCCGTCCGCAGGCCCGATTTCTGCCGAGGATTTCGCGCTCTGGGCCCTGCAGGCGGATGGCATGAGCAAGGCAGAATACCCAGAACACTACCGAAGTCTGCGCAACGCGTTCATCGAGCACATGGGCAGCCGAACGATCGATGTCTCAGAAATCTCCTCGAGCTTGTGGGTGGCAGAGTGAATGAGATGAAAAGCAAGACGCGAAACGGCGCATGTCACTGCGGCGCGATCCAGTTCACGGTCGAGCTGCCCGAAGCACCGCGCGGCGCGCGCTGCGACTGCTCAATCTGTGCGATGAAGGGCGCGGTGACGGTCGGCACTCCGCTCGACGGACTGGAGATCGTCGAGGGCGAGCACCTGCTCACGCTCTACCAGTTCAACACCGGCACGGCGAAGCACTGGTTCTGCTCGCGCTGCGGCTCGTACACCTTCCACCAGCGCCGTTCGGACCCGCACACCTACGGAATCAACATCGCCTGCCTCGGGCTCAACCCGTACCACGACTTCCCCGACGTCGCGGTGGTCGATGGTAGGCATCACGTGCGCGACACGGGCACGGCACGCCTCGCCGGCCGGCTGAGGTTCGAGCCCAACCCGGATTGAGGCACGCAAAATCCTCCCCGAGCTTGTCTCGGGAAGGTGGCAGACGCCGCAGGCGGCTGACGGAGGGGTTTGGGCGGATACCGCTTGCGGGCGACACCCCTCCACCACCCGCTTCGCGGGCGGTCCCCCTCCCCGACCAAGCTCGGAGAGGATTGAGGCCCTAAGCCTCCGCCAGCGGCGTCAGCGCCGGCCCGTTGAGCACCGCCCCGTCGGGCGCGAACTGCGAGCCATGGCACGGCAATCCCAGCATTGCTCGAACGGGTTCCAGTGCACGATGCAGCCGACGTGGGTGC
>DATDLP010000528.1:0-5513 GCA_036519255.1 Croceibacterium sp. | reverse complement strand
GATGTCGAGGGATGGTTCGAGCGCAGCCGAGAGCCCATTTCGATGCGCAACGGCCTCGGCTTCGCTCGGCTTGATCCCTCGACTTCGCTCGGGACGAACGGGGACGGGAATTGGGGATTTCAGAATGATCCAGGAAGGCTCGAGGTCACGAGCTTGTCGAGGGGCTGAGAGCCCGTTTCGATGGACCCGCCCTACAGCCACCCGATCCGCTTGAACCTCACGAACAACCCGCCGCTGATCGCTGCAATTCCCCCAAGCACGACGAAATAGCCGTAGCGCCAGGTGAGCTCGGGCATGAAATCGAAGTTCATCCCGTAGATCCCGGCGATCGCGGTCGGCACCGCGAGGATCGCCGCCCACGCGGCGAGCTGGCGGGTGATCGCGCCCTGCCGGCTCTGCTCGAGCAGCCCGGCGATCTCGATCATCGAGCCGAGTGTGTCGTTGAGCCAGCGCCCGCGCGTCGCCGCGCGGCGCGCGTTGTCGAACACGTCGCGGAAATAGGGACGCGCGCGCTTGTCGATGCACGGCTGGTCGGTCTCGGCGAGCTTGGCCGCGACCTCCTCCATCCGCCCCGCGATGTCGTCGAACCGGCGCAGCTCACGGCGCAGGCGGAACACGCGGCGGATCCGCGCGTGGTCGGGGAAGCGCGCGACCGCGTGGTCCTCGATCTCGCCAACCACCGCCTCGAGCTTGTCGAGCAGCGGCGCATAGCCGTCGACGATGAAGTCGAGCACCGCATGCAGCACGAAGTCAGGCCCCTCGGCGAGGCGCTCGGGCACCGCCTCGAGCTGCTCGCGCAGCGTCAGGTGCGCGCGCTGGCTGCCGTGGCGCACGGTGACGAGGAAGTTCCTGCCGAGGAACAGCGCGGTCTGGCCGTAGACGATCTTGTCCCCCTCGCCGATCGCCGCGGTGCGCGCGATGACGAACAACTGGGCGCCGTAATGCTCCGCCTTGGGCGCATTGCGCTGGTGCAGCGCGTCCTCGACCGCGAGCGGATGCAGGCCGTACTTCGCGCGGACTTGCTCCATCTCGTCGGGCGTGGGCTCGACCAGCCCGATCCAGTCGAACGCCGGTCCCGTCGGGATTTCGCAGTCGGCCGGCAGGTCGCGCTCGACCAGCTTCCCGTTCCGGTAGCGCCGCGCGGCCACGATCGTCATGGCGCGGAGTGGTGACAGAGGCCGCGGCGGCTGGCAATCTGCATCGCATGGAGGGGCCTGAACCACTCGACGTGCTGATCGTCGGCGCCGGGATCTCGGGCATCTCGATGGCCGCGCACATGAAGATGCTGTGCCCCGGGCTCAGCTTCGTCATGCTCGAGCGACGCGCCGGGCTCGGCGGCACCTGGGATCTGTTCCGGTATCCGGGCGTCCGCTCGGACAGCGACATGCACTCGCTCGGCTTCCGCTTCGAGCCGTGGATCCACGACAAGGCGATCGCCGACGGCGAGGCGATCCTCGAATACCTCGCGCGGGTGGTCGAGGAGCGCGGCATCGCGCCGCATATCCGCTTCGGCACGCGGGTGCTGGCCGCCGACTGGCGCGCCGACGATGCGCGCTGGCACGTCACGGCCGAGCACGGCGACTGGCGCTTCACGCTGCGTCCGCGTTTCCTCTACCTCGCCTCGGGCTACTACGACCACGACGACCCGCACGACGCGCAGCTACCCGACCCGAGCGGCTTTGCCGGCCAGGTGGTGCACCCGCAGTTCTGGCCGGCCGAGCTCGACTATGCCGGCAAGCGCGTGGTGGTGATCGGCTCGGGCGCGACCGCGGTGACGATCGTCCCGGCGATGACCGACAAGGCTGCGCACGTCACGATGCTCCAGCGCACCCCGACCTGGATGGCCGCCGGGCCGAGCCGCGACAAGTGGGCCAACCGCCTGCGCCGCTGGCTGCCGGGCAAGCTCGCCTACTGGCTCACCCGGCAGAAGAATATCCGCCTGCACTACCTGTTCTTCCACAAGGCGCGAGCGAAGCCGGAGAAGGCCGGCGCCTACCTGACCGGCAAGCTGCGCGAGGCGCTGGGCGCGCACTACTCGCCCGAGCACTTCCTGCCGCCCTACGGCCCGTGGCAGCAGCGGCTGTGCCTGGTGCCCGACAGCGACTTCTTCGCCGCGGTGAAGGCGGGGAAGGCTTCGATCGCGACGGGACATATCGCCGGGTTCGAGACCGAAGGCGTGCGGCTGGTTTCGGGCGAGCTGGTGCCGGCCGACGTGGTGGTCACCGCAACCGGGCTCAGGCTCGCGATCGGCGGCAAGGTCGCTATCTCGCTCGACGGCGAGCCGGTCGAGTTCAGCCAGCGCTGGTTCTACCGCGGTTGCATGTTCTCGAACGTGCCCAATCTGGCGGTGGTGTTCGGCTACCTCAACGCCAGCTGGACCCTGCGCGCCGACAACAACGCCGACTACGTCTGCCGGGTGCTCAACACGATGCGCGACAAGCGCGCCCAGGTGGTCGTGCCGTTCCTGCCCGACGATCACGACCTCGCCGAAGTCGAGCCGATCCCGTTCTCCTCGGGCTACCTCCAGCGCGCCCGTGCGCTGATCCCCAAGAGCACCGCGACGCTGCCGTGGCGGCTCAACCAGGATTACTTCGAGGACTGCCGGGACTTCAGGAGGCGGCCGATCGACGACGGCGTGCTGCGGTTCGAACCCGCGATGGCGCCCACCCGCGAATTCGCCTAACGCCGCGTCCATGCCCGCCACCGACAAGATCTGGACCGCCGCTCTTGTCGTGATCGGCGACGAGATCCTTTCCGGGCGCACCCACGACAAGAATATCGCCCAGGTCGCGAGCTGGCTGCAGGTCCAGGGCATCCGCCTTGCAGAAGTGCGCGTCGTGCCCGACGTCGAGGATCGCATCGTCGAGGCGGTCAACGCGCTGCGCAGCGCGCACGACTACCTGTTCACCACCGGCGGCATCGGCCCGACCCACGATGACATCACCGTCGACGCGGTGGCGAAGGCGCTCGGGTTGCCCGTGGTGATCCACCCCGAGGCGCGCCGCATCCTCGAGGACTACTACGCCACCCGCGGCGGAATCACCGACGCGCGGCTGCGCATGGCCCGCGTGCCCGAAGGCGCCGACCTGATCCCGAACCGCATGTCGGGCGCGCCGGGGATCAGGATCGGCAACGTCCACATGATGGCCGGCGTGCCGCACATCGCCGCGCAGATGCTCGACGCGCTGACGGGCACGCTCGAAGGCGGCGCGCCGCTGCTCAGCGAGACCGTCGGCGGGTGGATCAAGGAAAGCGAGGTCGCCGAGATCCTGCGCGCGGTCGAGGCGGCGCACGACGGCTGCCAGATCGGCAGCTACCCGTTCTTCCGCGACGGCGAGGTCGGCGCCAATTTCGTGATCCGCTCGACCGACGCCCACGCGCTGCGAAGGTGCGTCGACAGCCTGTGCGCGGCGCTAGGGGAGGCCGGTTTCGACTTCGTGCCCGGCGGAGTTTGAGACGATGATACCGCTGCTCCTGCTGATTTGGGTCGCGGGGGTGTTTGGTCTGGTACTCGCGGTTTACGCCGCTGCGTTGCATCCGGCCGTCCGCGCAGCAGCATTCTGGCTGTTCGCGAGTTCGCCTATGATCGGCTGGGCGTGGTTGAACGCACCCTTCTTCCTCCGCGACGGAGTGGCGACGGTGCACGATCCATATTTCGGCGTGGTGCTGTTCTTCGCTGCGGGTTTCACCGTCGTCACGTATCTCGCTGCTGCGTTGGGTCGCCAATGCGGCCTTGGTCGTTTCCCCTGACGAGCTGCCACGTGACCATCTGGACCCCCTCCCCTGAAATCGCCGTCAAGGTCATCGGCCTCGCCTGGCGCGGTGCCGAGCTGCTCGTGGCGGAGGTCGAGGAGAGCGATGGCCGGGTCAAGGGCGTGCGCCCGCTCGGCGGGTCGATCGAGTTCGGCGAGACGCGCGAAGCGGCGCTGGTGCGCGAGTTCGCCGAGGAGCTGGGCTGCGCGGTCTCGGTCACCGGTCCCTGGCACACGTTCGAGAACCTCTACCGGCACGAGGGCGCGCAAGGGCACGAGTTCATCTTCGCCGCCGCGATCCGGCTCGGCGACGAGCAGCTCTACCGCCGCGACCGGTTCCACTACCTCGAGCACGAAGGCACGCGCTGCTGCGCGGTGTGGCTCGATCCGCTGCACCTGCCGGCGGGTGTCGAACTTTACCCCACCGGCCTGCTGGACGCGATCGAGCACGGCGGCATAAGACGCGAGCCATGATGGAAGGCGCCTTTCTCGACATGGTGCTCGCGGCGCTCGCCTCGCGCGACAGCGGCGCGTTCGCGAGTGCGCGATACACCGAGAACGGGGTCGAGCTGCCCGTGGGCGAGGGGCTGTGGCGGACGGCCGACCGGCTGGGACGCTATCGCCACGTCCTGGCCGATCCCGTGAGCGGCCAGGCGGCCGCTTTCGCCACCGTGAGCGAAGGCGCGACGCGCTCGATCCTGGCGCTGCGGGTGGCGCTCGACGGGGGCGCGGTGCGCGAGATCGAGGTGCTGGTCGCGCGGCCGCCGCTGTTCGGCGGCGCGGCCGGGTTCGGCGACGGCCCGGCGCAGCTCGACCGCGTCGGCGGCGCCGCGGCCGAGTGGTTCGCCGAGATCCCGCACGACGAGCGCGCGGGCCGCGAGGAGCTGCGGCAGGTCGCCGATGCCTATTTCACCGGGCTCGAACGCAACGACGGCCTGGGCGACTACCCGTTCGCCGACGGCTGCATCCGTATCGAGAACGGCTTCCGCACCACCGAGGTCGTGCCGACCGGCGGCGGCCGCGAGACGCCCTACCTCGACGCGTTCCGCATGCTCGGCGCGCGGCAGCAGTTCGAGACCGGCTTCTTCCGCTTCGTCACCGGCATCCGCGAGCGGCGCTTTCCGGTGATCGACGAGGCGCGCGGGCTGGTGTTCGCGTTCGCGTTCTTCGACCACGACGGGACCGTGCGCGACTACGCGCTGGCCGACGGCACCCCGCGCAAGGGCATCGACCGCCCGTTCAGCTGGATGATCGCCGAGGCCTTCCGCATCGAGCGCGGGCTGCTCACGCGGATCGAGGCGCTGATGGCCGAAGTGCCCTACGGCATGCGCTCGGGCTGGCCGGACTAGCCGGAGCCAGCACGAAAGCGCTGGCGCGGCGCGGCAGGATGGCTAGCATCGGCCGCGGGGAACAGGGGGGCAGGCGATGGAGGCGATGGGATGGCTCGTCATCATCGGCCTCGTGGTGGCCGTCGTGAAGCTGTGGGACCGCGTCGGCAAGCTCGAGCGGGAGCTGCGCGAGCTGGAGCCCGCTACACCTGCAGCAGCGGCGCCGATCGTTTCGGACGAACCCGAGATCATCCATTCGGCCCCCGTGCTGCCCGCGGAAGACGACGCGCCCGCGCCTCCGTCGCCGCTCGCTGACATCTCCCCGCTGGTGCCGTCGTGGAAACCCGTGGCCGCCGCCGCGCCGATCCCGCTCGAGGCCGAAGAGCAGCTGGCCGAACGCTCCGAGGAAACCGCCGCCGGGTCCGGCTTCCTG
>DATDLP010000527.1:0-3417 GCA_036519255.1 Croceibacterium sp. | reverse complement strand
ATCAAGAAGAATTGAATATCAACGAATTGAATTGGAAAGGTAACACATCATGTCAGTTCAGATCCGGCTTTCGCGCGGCGGAGCCAAGAAGCGCCCGTATTACCGCATCGTGGTGGCCAACAGCCGCTCGCCGCGCGACGGCAAGTACCTCGAGCAGATCGGCACCTACAACCCGGTGCTCGCCAAGGATGACGCGAACCGCGTGAAGCTCGACGAGGACCGTGCGCGCTACTGGCTCGGCGTCGGCGCGCAGGCGACCGACCGCGTTGCCCGCTTCCTTGATGCCGCCGGCATCAAGGAGCGCGCCGCCAAGAACAACCCGAACAAGGGCCAGCCGGGCGACAAGGCCAAGGAGCGCGCCGAGGAGCGTGCCGCCAAGCAGGCCGAGGCCGAGGAAGCCTCCAAGGCCGCTGCCGAAGCTCCGGTTGCTGAAGAGGCGCCCGCCGAGGAAGTGACCGCCGAGGCACCGGCCGAAGAGGCAGTCGTCGAAGCTCCGGCCGAGGAAGCAGCTGCCGAGGCTCCGGCCGAAGAGGCTGTGGCCGAGGACGCTCCGGTCGCTGAGGAAGCGCCCGCCGCCGAGGAAGCCCCGGCCGCCGAGGAAGCGCCGGCCGCTGAAGAGGCTCCGGCTGCGGAAGCCGGCGAGGAAAAGACCGAGGGCTGACCCTTGGCCGAGGACAAGCCCGTCACCCTGGCCGCCATCATCGGCGCGCACGGCGTGACGGGCGAAGTCCGCCTCAAGTTGTTCGGAGAGGGCGTGGCGGCGCTGTCCGCGCACCGCGCCTTCAACCGCGGTGCGCTGACGCTCGCCAAAGTGCGCGACGACGGCAAGGGCGGGGCGATTGCGCGTTTCGCCGAGGTTGCCGACCGCACTGCCGCCGAGAAGCTGCGCGGCACCGCGCTCACCGTCGCGCGCTCGGCGCTGCCGCCGCTCGACGAGGGCGAATACTACCATGCCGACCTGCTCGGACTTGCGGCGGTTTCGGACGCCGGCGAGCCGCTCGGCACCGTCGTCGCGGTCGAGAACTTCGGCGCGGGCGACGTGATCGAGATCGAGCGGCCGCCCGAGGAGGGCAAGGCGGGCAAGCGCTTCATGGTGCCGATGCGCGCGGAGGCCGTGCCCGCGTGGGACGAGGAGCGGATTGTGGTCAGCGCGGAGTTCGTGGACTAGCTGCAATGCGCGAAGCAATCATCGTCGGCTGGGTCATCCTGGTGGCGCTCCTTGCCTTGAACGGGACCGCGGCCGGTCTCGTCGCGCTCCTCCACAGCCGCTCAGCGGACGCCGGTCGTGGCAACAGGATTTCGCTGGCTGCGCTTGCGGCCGGCGCCATGCCGGCCAGCTTCATGATCGTCGTGCCGCTGGCCGAGGGCGGGTCGGGCGAACAACCGATCGTCTGGCTGCTGGCGGCAGGTGCCGTGCTTGCGGTCGGCACTGCCGTATCGCTCCCCGGAGCGATCCTCGTGTCGCGCAAGCTTGGGAAGCCCGGCGAGGATTACCGCGCGTTCGAATGACAAGGACCGCCGATTGAGGCGGCCGGTGCCTGGTGTTAGCCTGAGGCATGGAGAATCCGGTCTGGCATGCAATCGAGCGCCACACGATCGGTCCGCCTGACGCTGCGTTTCCCTTCGCCGCCCGCCTTGCGCGCGAGAACCGCTGGAGCGGCGAACTCGCCGAGCGCGTCATCTGGGAGTACAAGCGCTTCTGCTTCCTCGCGGTCAGCGCCGGCCACGAGGTCACGCCCTCGGATGCGGTCGACCAGGCCTGGCACCTGCACCTGACCTACAGCCGCGACTACTGGGAGAGGTTCTGCCCAGAGGTCCTCGGCATGCCGTTGCACCACGGTCCCACCGCCGGCGGCAGCGCCGAGCGCGACCGCTACTTCGAGCAGTATGCGCAAACGCTGAAGAGCTACGAAGCGGCATTCGGCGAAGTGCCCCCGGTCGACATCTGGCCCGCCGCGGCGCAACGGTTCGGTCGGGACTCCCAGGCCGTGCGCGTCCGTCCAGATTCGGTAACATTTCTGTCACGCCGCGCGGCTATCATCACGTCAGCGGCGCTGGCCGTCCTCCTGGTCGGTCTGGGCTGGCTGCTAGGGAGCAGTCTATGATCGGTGTGAATCCGTTCGACTGGGACAGCGACACCTTTCTCGTCCTCTATGCATTGCTGTTTGCCGGCGCCTTCGCCGTCTCGTTCGCCATTGCCGCGTGGCTGCGGCCCCAAGGCCGCGCCGTGCCCGTGGCCGACGAGGACGAACTGGCGCTGCTAGCCGGTGGCCGCACGCGGCTCGGGGAGACGGTGCTCGCGAGGCTGTTCGCCAGGCGCGCGATCACTGTCGGCCGGAACGGGATACATCTCCATTCGACGGTAGCGGGAGCATCTGTCGCCGAGCGTGACGTCCTCGCGCTCCCGTCGCCATTCAAGTGGAAGGCGGTGGATCTTGTGCTCGCAGGGGCAAGCGCTCTGCTGGAGCAGCGCCTGGTCGATCGTGGGCTGATGACCGACCCTCGCGGAGCCCGCCAGCTCGGAGCTTATGCTGCGTTCCCGTTCATGCTTCTCCTCGTCCTCGGGCTCGCCAGACTCGTGGTCGGCATTGCCCGCGACGAAGCCATCGGACTCCTTGTTGCTTTCATGGTCGCGAGCGCGATCGTCGCTGCCTACCGACTGTTCGTTACCGACCGTCGAACCAGCGCCGGAATCGGCACGGTGAGCGATGCCAGGCAGCGAAGCGAACGTCTTCGCCGGGCTCCCACGCAAGCTGAGATCGGCACGGCTGTGGCGCTGTTCGGCACTGCGGTTCTCATTGGCTCGCCCCTGGCTGACCTCCACGGCATCCAGCGCGACAAAGGCGACGGAGGGAGCGGCTGCGGCGGTGGCGGGAGCAGCTGTGGAAGTGATGGGGGCAGCGGTTGCGGCGGCGGGGGCTGCGGCGGCTGCGGCGGCTAGCGGCGTAGCGGCGCGGCCTCGGCAAGGTAGTTCCTGATCGCGGTCGCGGCGACGCCGCCTTCGCCCATCGCGTGGCTGATCTGGTCGAGCCCCTTGACCACGTCGCCCGCAGCGAACAGCCCGGGCACATTGGTCCGCTGGTGGGAATCGACCACCAGGCAGCCGTCGGCGCTGGTCTTGGCGCCTGCCTCGGCTGCGAGGTCCGAACGCACGCGCGAGCCGAGCGCCGGGTAGACGCTGTCGAAGCGCAGCCGGCCGTGCGCGGTCTCGAACGCGAGCTGGCCGTTCTCGATCGCGTAGCCGCCGCAGGGGCCATCGATCCGGGCAATGCCCGCGGCGTCGAGCTCGGCCGCGCATTGCTGATCGAGCGCGTGCCCGGCCTCGGGCGAGACCAGCGTGATATCGGGCGTGTAGCCACGCAGGAAGATCGCTTCGCCGGTCCCGTGCTGGCCGGTGCCGATCACCGCGACCCGCTT
>DATDLP010000526.1:0-6849 GCA_036519255.1 Croceibacterium sp. | reverse complement strand
TCGAATAGCGCACCAACGCGGTGTTGGCCGACAGCGCCGAGACGCTCCGGATTTGCACGTCGATCGTCGCGCGGCGCGGAAGGCTCGCCTGCGGGCTGAGCGGATTGCTAGGCCGCATCGACGCAAGATACTGTTCGCGCGCATCCTCGGCCGACCACAGCCCCACCTTGCGGTAGTCTTCCTGAAGACTGTCGATGTCGAAGCTCTCACGCGCAATCACGTACTGCACGAGGAACGAGCGGGTCAGCGCGGCGTCGGCGGTCACAGTCTCGTTCTCGAACGGACGCAGTGCCTGGACGTAGCCCGTCTGGCGATCGACGAGCAGCGTGTAGGGTACCTCGCGCTTGAGCGGGATCAGGGCGACGAGCGCGAACGCCTCGACCAGCGCGATCACCGCGGCGACGCCGGCCGCGATCCACGCGAGGCGGACCGAACGGTCGGCCGCATGCTGCCGGTCGTCGGCCCAGCTTTCCGCCTCGCGGTAGTAGCCCTCGAGCTTGTCGTTGTGCATGTCGTTCATGATCGTTCATCCCGCGCCCGCTTCGAGCGCGCATCACGCTGAGTGGTCCGGCGATATCCACCACCCAAAGCTTCGACGGGGGGTGCGGGTCGTCCAGAATGCCCGTGCGCCGACGCTGGTCCGGCGAGCCCGCCAATCAGCCGCGCGCGGTCGATCGTCTCGTATCTGTTTTCGCGGCGGATGAGGGCTTGAACACTCTCGCTAACCGCCAGAGCGCGCGAGTGCACCGGTAGCTTCGCTGGACCACCCGATGCACGCGAGACGTTCTCCGCGAGCCCACGGTCTGTAACGATTTTTGCAAGCGTTGGTCTGCCCGTGGCCATGGCCTGCTGGAACGCAACCTTGCCGAGCAGATAGACCATCCCCGCGGTCGCGAGCGCAAAGGCCGCGACCAGCGCCAGCAGCTCGGTCGGAGCGGAAGGCGTCGCGTAACCGAGGCTGCGGCGGTTGAGCACGTCGGCCAGCCACGGCTGGGTCAGCGCAAGCTGGACCGAGAGCAGCACGGTGAGGCCGAGCGATCCGAGCGCCACGAGCACGAGGCCGCGCAGCCAGCCGACGAAGATTCCGCGCGTCAGATCGAACAGAAGCAGTCCGGCGAACAACGGCGCGAGCGCAAGCAGAAGTCCGCCGGCGATGCGCAGCGCGGCGAGCGAACCGATCGTCGAGGCGAGATAGACCGAACGCGCCCAGCCGAGACCGGTCTCGTCCTCCAGAGCGACCGACCTGAATGTGCTGCCGGGATCATCGCTGGCCAGTTGCCCTGTGTCTCTCCCGGTTCCCGCCTCGGTCAACACGGCGATGCCGCTGTCGATTGCCTGCAGGCGTTGTGCGAACTCGTTGCGGGGATCGGGCAGGGTCGAGGGCATGATCGCCGTGGCAACCTCGGCGGGGCCGTAGAGCACGGTGTCGTAGGCCACTGTGCGCCAGGCCGGCCAGCTCACAGCCATCGTCAGCACGATGCCGACCTTCAGCACCGCGTTCATCACGTCGCGCGGTTCGTCACCCGGCCCGAACAGCAGGCGTATCGCATAGAGCGCGATGAAGAGCGCCAGCAGGGCACTGAGCACGATCCCGCCGATCGAGCCGCTTGCGGCGAGCGACTGGAAACCGAAGCTGCCGAGAGTCTGTGCCTGGCAGTCGAGGTGCGCGAGCGTGCGCACCAGGAATTCGCTGCCGGTGACGACTTGCGGGCAGGCCATCGTTCAGGCCGCCCTGCGCAGCAATTGCGTGAGCCAGTCCGCCGGCGGACTGCCATCTGTCTCGAGCAGGCTGTCGAACAGGCGCACGGTGCTCTCGCGGCCCGACAGGATCGTCAGAAGTTCGTCCTCGCCGGTGAGGTTGAGCCGCGCAACGACGCTTTCCTTGCCGTGCTTGATCAGGAAGCAGTGCGAGCTGTCCGGCAACGTGCGAACCAGATCGAACTCGTGCGGGGTCAGCCCGAACCCGTTGATGTAATCCTCAGCCCGCGCCTTCGGATTGATCATGAAGATCTGCGTTGCCGCCTGCTCGATGATGGCGCTGCTGATCCGGCTTTCGAGCGCGTCCTGCGCGCTCTGCGTCGCGAAGCCGACCACGCCGTTGCGTTTGCGGATCGTCTTCTCCCAGTCCTTGATCCGGCGGACGAAGATGTCGTCGTCGAGCGCCTTCCAGCCTTCGTCGACGACGATGATCGAGGGCGTGCCGTCGAGCCGCTGTTCGACGCGATGAAAGAAGTAGTGCAGCGCCGGGGTTCGGGCCTGCGGGTCGTCGAGCACCGCGGTCATGTCGAACCCGACGACGTCGACCCTTAGGTCGGTGCGATCATGCTCGTTGTCGAACAGCCATGCGCGGTCCCCGGCGCCCCACCATGGCTTGAGCCGTGAACAGAGATCGCCGCTGTGTGGCCGGCCGTATCCGCGAAACAGCTCGGCCAGATGGCGCAGGCGCCGTCGTTCAACCGGTTGCAGGAAATTCGCCTCGATCGCGTCCTGAACCTGTTCGGCCTCGTCCCCCGCGAGGCCCCCCGCCAGCAGGCCGAGCCACTCGAACAGAAACTGCCGGTTCTCGAGCGTGTCGGGCATCTGCAGCGGATTGAGCCCGGTCGGCTCGCCGGGCCGCAGGCGGTCGTACTGGCCGCCGATCGCGCGGATGAACAGTTCGGCACCACGGTCCTTGTCGAAGAACATGATCTGCGGCCGGAACTTGCGTGCCTGCGCGAGCAGGAAGTTGAGCACCACGGTCTTGCCCGAGCCCGAGGGGCCGATCACGGTGAAGTTGCCGAGATCGTTGTGGTGGAAATTGAAGAAGTAGGGACCTGCCGCGGTGGTCTCGAACAGCGTCACCGCATCGCCCCAGTGATTGCCGCGCGCCTGCCCGACCGGGAAGTTGTGCAGGCTCGCAAGCCCCGCGAAGTTGCGCGACGAGATCATGCCGCCGCGCGCGACATATTTGAAGTTTCCGGGAAACTGCGACCAGAACGCCGGCTCGAGCCCCACGTCCTCGCGCACCGCATTGATACCGAGATCGCCGAGCATCGCGATCACCTCGGCCACCTGCGAGTTGAGCTCGTCGAGGTTCTCCGAATGCACCGCGATCGTCGTATGGTGCTGCCCGAACGCGGCGCGGCCCGCGGCGACGTCGTCCTTGGCCTGGACCAGCTCGTCGCGCAGACTCAGTGCATCGTCCTCTGCCGAGCGCATGCGCCGCAGGGCGAGGTTCATCTTGCCGAGCGCTTCGGCGCGATCGACGAACGCAAAGCCCTGGCCGACGTGCATCTCGAAGGGCAGCCGATAAAGCTCGTCGAACATCCCCGGCATCGTCTGTCCGGGATAGTCCTTGATCGCAACCAGCCCGACGAAGCGGCGGGGCAGCGGGCCGGCGGGCCCGAGCTCGACCGTGTCCTGCCCGAAGCTGATCCGCCGCCAGGGCAAGTGCATCCCGAGGTCGCCGTGCGGCAACCCTACCGGGCGCATCTCTCCGTTGAACAGGCACGACAGGAACTCGAGCGGCTCCGAACGGAAGCCGTCCGGCGTTTCATAGACGCGCAGAACGCGCGGCGAATACTGGCTCAGCGCTGCCATCAGCGCCTCTCGCGCCGCGTCGAGCGCACGCCTTTCCGCGGCAAGTGCGACATGGCGCGGGTTTGCCGTGCGGCCAGCAAGGCCGCGCAGCCGATCGGCCCAGCCGAGCCGGCCCTGCAGCGGACGCCGGATGATCGTCAGGAACAGCTCGTTGACGAACATCTGCCGGCCGGCGAGCCGCGCGCGCCAGCGCTTGTCGAGCCGCGCCGAGAAGTCGTCGGCGAACCGGGCCTCGAGCGCCACGTCCGCCCGCCGACGGATCACGTGATGGTGGATTGCAAAGCGCGAGCTGCCGACTGCGCGCAGCATGGCATCGCGCAGTTCCGCACGATAGTTCAGCTCATCGCTGTCGGCAGTCTCGAACAGCAGTCCGCCAAGGTGCACGGTCTGCATGAGCAGCCCGTCGCGCAGTTCCAGCGTGAGGTCGTCCACGTGGCGGCCATAGGGCAGGTGAACGCCGGCCGCCTTTTCCCTGCGGGCAACCATCGGATCCCGGGTCAGGGGCGGTACGAATTGCATCGCCACAGCGCGTGATTCTTCACGCGCGGACAGTTGCGCACGCGCGTGAGCCAAAGATCGACGAAGCGCGGTTCGCGCAGCGAAGCGATCATTCCCGCGAGATGGATGACGGCCGCTGCCAGCAGCACCCACAGGCTGCGAAAAATCAGGAATAGCTCGACGGCGACCACCACGTTGATGACGAAGAAGCTGTAGGTGACGCCGGCGAACATCTGCGGGCGGGTCAGCGCCACGAACAGCGTTGACCGTGTCAGTTCGCTTGCCATGCGCCGTTCCTGATCACGCCGGATGGACCTTTTCCCGGACCGCCCCGCGCTCCCCGCAACCCTTTATCGGATGAGGTCATGCGTCGGCCGTCGTCAGAGTGGGTGAAGCGTCCGACTTGGAATGTCGGACACGCGCTCAACCTTTGTCGATCGCCAGTTCGCCCTAGGTGGGACACGCCGGCTGCGAGCCGACGTCGACCTTAACGTTCTGCCGGTTGCCCGCCTTATCATACTTGTAGCAGGCCTGGACATCGTTGGCCGGCTTGTCGACGACGACTTTGATGAGCCGCCCTCGCGCATCGTACGTGTAGGTAATCGTCTCGGCCGCCGAAGCAGCTGAGTGCGCCAATATCCCGGCGACAGCAGCAATTGTCAGTCTGATACGGTGCGACATCCGAATCCTCCGAAACACAAGAATTGCCTGATTCCGCGAGCGACACAAGGCGTTTCCTCAGCGATCAAAGGAAATTTGCCATTTGACCGCATCACGTGTTGGCCGAACTTGCGCAAGAACGCGGCGCGGTTCGATAGCAAGAATCGTGGTTACTGCGCAGGAAAGCAGTTGCGGCTCTAGACAAAGGCCTGCGACCTGTGTGAGCTTATGACCGGGTCGATTCTCCAGTGTACTTGCGGGGGAAGCCTGCCTGCGTCGCATGCGGCTGCAGGACGCATAGTCGCGCTCGTTATCGGGCGCGAGCAGGGACTGGATTGGGTGGCGAATGATCGGAACTGGAGTGCGGCAGCTACTGCGGGCGCTGTGCGGGATTTTGTTGGCCCTGGTCCCGCTCACGGCCGCCTCTTCACAGGATGTCGTTCCGCCCAAGGCGGCGGTCCTAACACCTGGCGGCATCAACGTGGCAGACGGCTCCTGGGTTTACAGCCAGATCGACTTGTCGATGGGGCCCCTCACGCTTGAGCGGCACGTTCGCGGCGGTTCGCGGCAACCCAACGATCCGATGTTCGGCTCAAACTTCTCGAGTAACTTCGACATTTATGTTGCCCGGACGACCGGCATCAACGCAAATGCTACCAATATTGTGCATATTGGCAATTCAGCCTCTGGCAACTATGCTTCGACATCATCGGGCGGGCTTTTTGCTAACGCAGATTATGGCGATGCTGAAAAGGGGCGGTTGGCGTGGACCGGTACCCAGTACGTCTACACCGACAGTTCGGGAACGATCTACACCTTTAGTGCGACGATATCCGTGGGAAGCGTCCCATTTTCCGCAGTGACGCGCCGGGTCGAACGGATCGATTTCCCGGACGGACGACGACAAACGTTCTCCTATACGGCCGGGGCGCAGCCGCGTCTCGTGGAGGATTCCTCCGGCTATGCGATCCTGTTCGACTACAATGGGAACGGTGATGTTTCGGCCGCCTGCATCTTCAAGCGCTCTGAAACTTACGTCAGCACTAGCTCCACCTGCGCAGGCGCGGCACTCAAGGTAACTTACACCTATACCGCTGTCGGTTCGGCCTATCGATTGACAAATGTCACTGACGTACTCGGTCAAACGACGAGTTATTACCCCTGCCTCAAGCCTCCTGGATACGCGTCATGTACCATGACCTTGGGTGGCAGGCCGCTCGTTTCGGGCCAGCTGAGCTTCTACGTGACGCAGACGCTCGCTGACCAAGGTACCTGGACTGTAAGCGGCGCCTTCGAGCAAGATGGAGACGGAGCTATCCTCTGCGCTGACGGCAACATGCATGCGATCGCATTTTCGCCGGATGGCAAGGGGAACATCGACGGAACCTTTAGCAATTCCTCTCCCAGAACTTTATCGGACGGACTTGGCCAAACCACCAATTACTTGTTTACCGGAAGCGTACTGACCAACCCCCCAATCAATGCGAGCTGCAACCTCTATGCTGATGGCAGTATGTTGAACCAAGCGGTTTATTCGGAAGGTGACAAGTATGAGGCCGAATACGGCGGTCCGTTCAAGTCGGTCACAGTTGAGCACCAAGTGCCTAAAGGTGGCGGCGTTGCCCGCGAGAAGCTTTATCAGTACGGCAACAGTTGCACTGTCGCTCCGGGTACATTCCAAAACTGCGCGAGGCCTACGGGAATCCGCGACCCGGCAGGCAATTGGACCAATTTCACGTACGCCGGCCACGGTGGCGTGTTGACTGAGATGGCGCCAGCGCCTGCAGCAGGTGGAGCGCGTCCTCTCAAGGTTACGACGTGGATACAGCGCTATGCCTGGTTGAAAAGTTCGAGCGGCGCTCTCGTTCAGAACTTGAGTTTTCCAGTTTGGGTCAAGAACACCGAGACGGTCTGCCAGACAGTGGCAGGAGCTAGTCCGGCAGCAACTTGCGACCCTGCGGCATTGCAGGCTGTCACCACATACGAGTACGGCGCAAGCGGGACTGGTCAGTCTCTGTTGGTCAAGGGCGTGGTGGTAACCGCGGATGGAGCCAGCCTGCGTACGTGCTACGGCTACGATCTCAATGATCGCAAGATCTACGAGACGCAGCC
>DATDLP010000525.1:0-18802 GCA_036519255.1 Croceibacterium sp. | reverse complement strand
CCCGCCGCCATTGGCCATCGACTGGCGGACGTTGACCGCGAACACGCGGCGGATCGCGCCATTGGTCTCCACCAGGGCGTCAAGAAACTGGCGTACGGGCAGGCTTTCCCACGCCTCGTTCGGGATAACCAGCGCCTGGTAGCCCTCGGGCATCGTCACCAGTTGCGCGTTGAACAGGTAGGATCGGACCGCTTCCTCGAGGCTGACGGCGCTGTCCGGAACCGCGACGATCTCCGCGTCCGGGCATTTCCCGGCGATCGCCTCGGGGTTCTGCTCGAGGAACAGCACCCGGTCGGGATCGAGCCCGTGACGCCGCGCGACCGCGCGGCTGGCCTGCTCGTGCTGCCGCGCCGGGAAGCGCCCGCCGCCGCGCCCGTAGACGAACACCTCGATCCCGGCGGCATCGTGCGCGGGCGCCAGCCGCATGTGGTTCGCCGCGCCCTCGTCGCCGAAGCATGGCGGCACCGGACCGTGCACCGCGAAATGCCCTTCGTCGGCGAAGGCCAGGCGGAGCTGCCGCAGCGTGTCGGGCCATTCTTGCGATCGGTGCGGCATCGTCACCAGGTTGGCGACCGTCAGGTGGCAGCGGCCGTCGGCGGTGTCGGGCGCGGGGGAGACGGTCGCAGCGTTGGCGGTCCACATCGACGAGGCCGACCAGGCGCCTGCGATCAGCACCGCGTCGGTGGCAGTATCGGCCGCCAGCGCCTCGAGCCAGACGGGGTTGGGGCGCGGCAGGGGGACGAAGAACCCCTGTGCCAGCCCGAGCGCCATGTTGGCGCGCATCTTGGCGAGCCCCTGCAGCGCGGCGGCGCGCGGATAGGAGACTTCGCCGGCGTGCGCGGTGGCGGCGAGGTTGCCGAGGCTGAGCCCGGCGTAGTTGTGGCTCGGTCCGACGATCCCGTCGAAGTTGATCTCGGTCAGCACCGGGGGGTCACCGCGCCACGCTCCACACGGTATCGCCCTCGCGCACCTCAAGCAGCTCGGCGGTCGCCGCGTCGATCGCCACCCCGCCGCCCTCGCGCCACGCGCGCTGGCCGTAGCAGCAGCGGAAGCCCGCGAGATGCCCGGTCGCGATCAGCGCCCGCTCGCCCTTGATCAGCCCGTCGTTGACCACCGGCGCGGCGCGCGCCTCGGCGATCGAGCGTACGTGGTCGGTGCGCGCGGTCATTGTCGGGCCGCCGTCGAAGATGTCGACGTAGCCTTCGTGCGCGAATCCTTCCTCCTCGAGCATGCGCATCGCCGCGCGGCCTGAGGGATGCGGCACCCCGATCGCGCTGCGCGCAGGATCGCTGAGCATCGCAACGTAGACCGGATGCTTGGGCATCAGGTCGGCGATGAACTGGTTGCCGTGGATCGCGTTGAAATAGTCGGCCTCCTGGAAACCCATGCCGAAGAAGCGGCCCGCGACGCCGTCCCAGAACGGCGAACCACCGCGCTCGTCGATGATCCCGCGCAACTCGGCGAGGATGCGGTCGGCGAAGCGCGGCCGGTGCATGGCGATGAACAGGTAGCGGCTGCGCGCGAGCAGCAGCCCGAGCCCGCCGGCGCGCTCGTTCGGGTGCAGGAACAGGCCACCGACCTCGCTCGACCCTTCGAGATCGGTGACGAGATTGAGCATCTCGGCGCGCACCGTGCGCTCGAGCTCCTGCGAATGCTGGGTCAGCGTGGTCAGGCGGTACGAGTAGAACGGCCATTGCTGGCCGACCTGGCTCATCAGCTGGCAGGTGCCGCGGATCTCGCCGGTCTGCGGGCGCTCGAGCACGAGCACGAACTGCTCGTCGCCGAGCGTGTCCTCGTCGCGCCCGTAGGCAGCCTCAGCCCGCTCGAGCTTGCGCGCCAGCGCCTTGCGGTCGGCCGGCAGGTTGGTGAACCCGCCGCCGGTCAGCTTGGCCATCTCGTAGAGCGGCTCGAGATCGCGCGGATGCGCGGCGCGCAGGCGAAAGCTCACAAGGCCCCTCCCGTGGCAAGGCGATGCAGCACGAGCGCTGACAGCGCGGCGCGCTCGGCCAGCGACGAGGCGATCAGGTACTCGTCGGGCGAATGGATCGCGCCGCCGCGCACCCCCATCGTGTCGACCACCGGCACGCCGCAGGCGGCGATGTTGTTGCCGTCGCACACCCCGCCGCTCGGGCGGCAGCCTATCGGTTGGCCGAGATCGGCGCCCGCCTGCCGCACGAGGTCGAACAGCGCCTGCGCCGTCGCGTCGACCGGCTTCGGCGGGCGCGAGATGCCGCCATGCAGGTGGGTGGCGACCTCGCGGTCGCGTTCGAGCTGGCGCAGGAGAGCGTCGAGCTGCACCGCGAACCGCGCGCCCGCGTCGCTGGTCCTGGGGCGGATGTTGAAGCGCAGCACGGCGTGGTCGGGCACCACGTTGTTGGCCGAGCCCCCCTCTATCCGCGCGGGGTTCACGGTGAGGTCCTCCGCCGCCAGCGCCTCGAGCTCGAGCGCCAGCGCCGCGGCGGCCAGCACGGCGTTGCGGCCTTGCTCGGGGTTGCGCCCGGCATGCGCCGAGCGGCCGGTAACGACCACGCTGTAGTTGCCGCTGCCGCCGCGCGCGTGCGCGAGCGTGCCGTCGGGCAGGGCGGCCGGTTCGTAAGTCAGCGCCGCGGCCTTGCCTTGCGCGAGCTCGGCGATCAGCGCTGCCGAGGACAGCGAGCCGGTCTCCTCGTCGGAGTTGATCAGCACGTCGTAGCCGACGGAAGACGCGGCCGCGCTCGCCTCGAACGCGTGCAGTGCCGCCAGCATCACTGCTATGCCGCCTTTCATGTCGGCCGCGCCCGGGGCGTTGAGCGTGTCGGGGTCGAGCCAGCGGCCGTGCTGGAACGGATGCTCCGGCGGAAAGACCGTGTCCATGTGTCCGGTCAGCAGGAAGCGCCGCTCCGCGCCGGGCCGCACGCGCAGCACGAGGTGGCGGCCGTTGGCCTGCTCGACCTCGCGCCCCGCGGCGTCAAGCGCGGTGACCGGGGCCGGGTCGCGCAGCTCGATCCGGCCGGGCAGCGCGGAGGCCGCCTCGGCCAGCTCGTCCGCCTGCTGCGCGAGCCCTGCGAGATTCCCCGTGCCGCTGTTGATCGCGCTCCACCGCTCGGTCTGCGCCAGCATCGCCGTATGGTCGAGCGGCGCGATCAGCTGGCGTTCCTCGTCGGCGAGCTGTTTCATTTGCAACGAACTGGACTCCGCGTGCCCGGCTGTCAAACCCGGCTCGCGTTGTGCCGCAGGGTTGCCTAGGGGGGAAGCGGTGAAAGGAGCCGGGCAGTGAGCAATCGGGTCGAGAAAAGCGGGCTGCAGGTAGACGCGGCGCTGGCGCAATTCATCGAGCAGGACGTGCTCGCGCCGCGCGGGAGCGATCCGGCCGCGTTCTGGGACGGATTTGCCGCGCTGCTGCGCCGCTTCGGCCCGCGCAACATTGCGCTGCTCGACCGGCGCGATGCGCTGCAGGCGCAGATCGACCGCTGGCACGCCGAGCGGCGCGGCAAGCCGCACGACGCGGCCGCCTACACCGCGTTCCTGCGCGAGATCGGCTACCTCCAGCCCGAGCCCGAGCCGTTCACGGTCGGCACCGTCAACGTCGATCCCGAGATCGCCGTGCTCGCCGGGCCGCAGCTCGTGGTCCCGGTGCTCAACGCACGCTTCCTGCTCAACGCCGCCAACGCCCGCTGGGGCAGCCTGTACGACGCGTACTACGGCACCGACGCGCTGCCGCATGCGCCGGCTGCAGCCAGGCCGGGCTACGACCCCGACCGCGGCGCGGCGGTGATCGGAGCCGCACGAGCGTTCCTCGACATTGCCGTGCCGCTTGTCGATCGCAGCTGGTGCGACGTGGCCGGGGCCGACGATCTCGATCTGTGCGAACCCGGCCAGCTGGTCGGCCGCACCGCCAGAGGCCTGATGTTCTGCAACAACGGCTTGCATGTCGAAGTGGTGTTCGATCGCGAGCATCCGGTGGGCCGCGACGACCCCGCGGGGATTGCCGACGTGCGGCTCGAGGCGGCGCTGACCGCGATCGTCGATCTCGAGGATTCGGTCGCCGCGGTCGACGCCGAGGACAAGCTGCTGGCGTACCGCAACTGGCTCGGGGTGATTCGGGGCGACCTCGAAGCCAGCTTCGAAAAGGGCGGCAAGACGCTGATTCGCAAGCTCGACGACGACGTGGCCGTGACCTGTCCCGACGGCCGCGAGGTTGCGCTGTCAGGCCGCAGCCTGCTGTTCGTGCGCAACGTCGGCCATCTGATGACCAACCCGGCGATCCTGCTGCCGGGCAACGGCGAGATTCCCGAAGGCATCATGGATGCGGTGATCACTTCGGCGATCGGCGCGCTCGACGTCGAGGGCCGTACCCGGCGGAGCAACAGCCGCTGCGGCTCGATCTACATCGTCAAGCCGAAGATGCACGGGCCCGAGGAGTGCGCATTCACCGATGAGCTGTTCGACGCGGTCGAGGACCTGCTCGGACTCGATCGCCATACGATCAAAGTCGGGGTGATGGACGAGGAGCGCCGCACCAGCGCCAATCTCGCCGCCTGCATTCACGCGGTGCGCGATCGCATCGTGTTCATCAACACCGGTTTCCTCGACCGCACCGGCGACGAGATGCACACTTCGATGCGTGCCGGCCCGATGATCCGCAAGGGGGCGATGAAACAGTCGGTGTGGATCGACGCGTACGAAAAGCGCAATGTTGCCATAGGCCTGGCGTGCGGACTTTCGGGCAAAGCGCAGATTGGCAAGGGCATGTGGGCCGCGCCCGACCGGATGCAGGCGATGCTCGAGGAGAAGGGCGGGCACCTCGCTGCGGGCGCCAACACCGCGTGGGTCCCGTCGCCGACCGCCGCCGTGCTGCACGCGCTGCACTATCACGCGACCGATGTGTTCGAGGTCCAGCAGCACCTCGTCGATCCCCCTGGGATCGACGCGCTGCTCACGCTTCCGCTCGCCGAGGAGATCAACTGGAGCGAGGCCGAGATCGCGCAGGAGCTCGACAACAACTGCCAGGGCCTGCTCGGCTACGTAGTGCGGTGGATCGATGCCGGGATCGGCTGCTCGAAGGTGCCCGACATCAACGACGTCGGGCTGATGGAAGATCGCGCCACGCTGCGCATCTCGAGCCAGCACCTGGCCAACTGGCTGCTGCATGGGGTCGCCAGCACCGAGCAGGTGATGGACGCGCTCAAACGCATGGCCGCGAGGGTCGACGCGCAGAACGCGGCCGATCCGGCCTATCGCCCGATGGCCGGGGCGTGGGGCAGCCACCCGGCGTTCCTCGCTGCGGTCGATCTCGTGTTCAAGGGGCTCGAGCAACCCAACGGCTACACCGAGCCGCTGCTGCACGCGTGGCGGCGCAAGGTGAAGGGCGCGTAGGGCGGCTCAGCAGAAGATCAGCGGCGCCTCGCTGAGCGTCAGCGTCGCGGGCAGGGCGCCGACCACGTCGCCGTCGGCCTGGATCGGCAGGGCTTCGTCGGCGGTGGCGCTCAGGCTGGTGCAGGTGGCGATCTCCACGTTCGCCAGACGCGCGACGTCGCCCCGCCTGAACAGCGTCCAGACGAAGCGGAAGTAATCGCGCCGGCGCGCGGTGGTGAGTGCGACCACGTGCATCAGCGGCTCGTCGAGCCGCGCGGCGGGCGCAAAGCTCCAGTCGCCGGCGTAATAGCGCCCCTTGGCCACATAGAACGCCTCGCATGCGATATCGCGGCCGTCGCAAGTCAGCGCGATCCGGCGGCGCGGCCAGCTCGGCAGCCGGCGCAGGAACGCAACCGCATAGGCCAGCCGGCCGATCGCACGCTTCAGCCCGGGCGCGACGCTGGCCACCGCAAGGCTGTCGGGGCCCACGCCCGCGCAGGCGAAGAAATAGCCGTTGTCGATCGCCACGGCGTAGTGCCGCCGCTGCGGCTCGGTCGCGAGGACCAGGCGGGCGAATTCCTCGGGCCGCCGCGGATAGCCGGCTTCGCGGGCGAGCAGGTTGATCGTTCCTGCCGGATAGACGCTCAGCGCGAGCGGACGCCCGGTCCGGGCCACGGCGCCGGCGACATGGCGGACCGTGCCGTCGCCCGCGGCTACGCAGACGTGGGTCGCGTCGTCGCGGATGATCGGGATACCGTCGCGGCTCTCCGACCGGTGGACGATCGCGCCCCGTGCCTCGAGCGCGCGCACCAGCGCGCGGAGGCGGCGGGCCCGGTAGCTGCCCGACGCGGGGTTGCTGAACAGCTGGACGACCTGGCTCACCATTCGCGCGGTCTGCGGGTCGAACCCGGACCTGTCCAGTGCGGGGGCCGTGCCGTCCACCGCCGGGGCGTTCCGGCCGCGGGACGCTCGAACATGCGATTACAATTTCGGGTGATGACGAACGCCCTCGCGGGTGCCACTATGCCGCCAGAGCCGAGAACGGCCGGGAGATGGATTGTATGCGATTTCAATTCGCTGGCGCGGTCGTGGGAGTGGTCGCGCTCGCCGCGGGCACCGCGCAGGCGCATCACAGCTTCGCCATGTTCGACATGACCAAGGAGGTCACGGTCAGCGGGACGGTCCGGCAGTTCCAGTGGACCAACCCGCACGCCTACATCCAGGTCATGGCCAAGGACGCGCAGGGACGCGACGTCGAGTGGAGCATGGAGATGGGCGCGCCGATGTATCTTTACGCGCGCGGCTGGCGCCCAGGCTCGCTCAAGAACGGAATGCGGGTCACCGTCACGCTCAACCCGCTGCGCAACGGCCAGCCTGGCGGCGTGGTGCGCGACGTGACTGGGGCCGACGGCAAGCCGATCGGGACCAATCGATGAGGCAGGCCATTGCCGCCGCGCTGGCCGCGGCGTTCGTGCTCGCTGCCGGTCCCGCGCCAGCGCAGGACCCGGCCGCACGCCCGACCCCCTCGGCGGCCGAGCGGACCGAGGCGTTCGCCAAGCTGCCGTACTGGCCCGGCTACTGGATCAGCGAGCAATACGCCAACACCACGATCGGCGGCTTCGCCGCCCCGCGCCCGGCGGGCAGCCCGCCGCTGCAGCGACTGAACGGCTTTAACGCGCCGTACAACGACGAAGGCAAGGCGCGGCAGGCCGAAGCCGCGCGGACGAGGGGCGGGCGCCGGGCGGACGGCTGGGGCTATCCGATGATGATGGACGCCGCGACGCCGTTCCAGGTCATGATCACGCCCGAGGAGACGATGATCGTCAACGCCTACGGCGAGACGCGGCACATCTACACCGACGGCCGGCCGCTGCCCGCCGCCGAGGACATGTGGCCTACGGTGTGGGGCACCTCGATCGGCCACTGGGAGGGCAACGCACTGGTGATCGAGACCGTGCAGGTGCAGATGCCCTACACCTACTTCCACGGCGGCCCGACCTTCTCGGAGGAGGCGACCTACCGCGAGCGGATCCACATGGACGGCGAGCGGCTGGTCATGGAGATGAGCGTCGAGGATCCGGTGACCCTGACCGGGCCGTGGTCGGCGACGATCACGCACGTCCGCGAGCAGGCGTTCGACCGGATGGTGCAGATGGATTTCTCCAACGACCGCACCGGCTCGGAGAACGGGATCAACACGATCGAGCCGCCCGCCGACGAGGCGGGAGGCCAGTAGTGTCGCTCGCGCGCCGGTGCCTTGCTGGCGTGCTGCTCGCGACTCCGCTCGCTGCCGGGACCGTGCATGCGCAGGATCCGGCGCAGCAGGCGCGAAGCGAGACTTTCGACAAGCTACCGTACTGGGGCGGCTACTGGGTCGGCGAGGACCAGGCCGGAACGCCGATCAGCGGGATCGCGCTGCGCAACGCCGCTCAGGCGCCTCCGGCCTCGGACTCGCTCGCGATCTGGGCGAACAACGCGCCGTGGAACGATGAAGGCCGCCGCCGGGTGGCGGAAGTCATGCAGAGCCAGGGTGGGCGGAAGGGCCTCGGCTGGGGTTTTCCGCTGATGATGACCTCGCCGACGCCGATCCAGTTCCTGGTCACCCCTGAAGAGGTGCTGATCATCAACGCCTACAACGAGGCGCGGCACATCTACACTGACGGCCGCGATCACCCGCCGGCCGAAGACCTGTGGCCTACGGTGACCGGCAACTCGATCGGACGCTGGGAAGGCGGCACGCTCGTCGTCGACACGATCAGGGTGACGAATCCCAACGAGTTTTTCCAGGGCGGTCCTCCGCTGAGCGAGGAGGCGCACTACGTCGAGCGGATCTGGCTCGATGGCGACAAGCTGCGCGCCGAAGTCACGATCGAGGATCCGAAGACGCTGTCCGCGCCATGGAAGGCGCGCCTCAGCTGGATCCGCGACGAGGCGTTCGACCGGATGATCCAGGTCGACTGGAACAACGACCGCACCGGCACCGACGGCGAGACCAACACCATCGAGCCGCCTGCAGACGAGAGGGAAGACCCATGAGAGCCGCTTTGACGATTGCCGCGCTGGCGCTGGCCTCGGCATGCCTTTCGGCGGCGCCCGCCGCCGCGCAGGGACAGCCTGCCGCCGAGATGACCGTGGACATCGGCGCGATCCCGGGCGTGGTCTCGGGCGACGCGCAGTGGCGGATGCACTGGTCCGGCCCGATGATCGTCGATGGGATGACCAGCGCCGCGGACGGCAGCCTGTTGTTCGCGCAGGAGCAGAGCAACGCGATCATCAAGGTCTGGCCGGATGGCCGGTCATGGGTCCAGTGGCCGTTCGTCGCGGGTGCCGGCTCGGTTTCGATCGACGCTCAAGGGCGGACTTTCGCGGCCGACCGCTCGTGCACCGACCCGGGCCTCGGCCTCGGGGCGAATTGCACCATCCTGTCGAAGATCGTGCAACTCACGCCCGAGCGCAAGACGGTCGCCGACAAGTTCGCCGACGGCAGCACGCTCGGCCGGATCAACGATCTCGCGGCTGACGGGCATGGCGGCGCCTACTACACGCAAGGCGGCCTGTTCCATGCCAAGGCCGACGGCACGGTGGACACGATCGCGCCGGCGGGCAATCCGCAGCAGGGCGGGCTGTTCACCAACGGCCTCGTGCTGAGCCCCGACGGCAAGACGCTCTACGTCACCAACCGGCTGACGATGCTCGCGTTCGACGTGGCCGCCGACGGTTCGCTGTCGAACCGTCGCGACTTCGCGACGCTGCAGGGCGAGCCGCAAGGCAGCTTCGGCGGGGACGGGCTGACGGTCGATGCCGAGGGGCGGCTCTACGTGACCGGGGGCGCCGGGGTCTATGTGTTCGACAAGGCGGGCACTCAGCTCGGGGTGATCCCGACGCCGCGCCGCTCGATCACGCTCGCGTTTGCGGGTGCCGATCGCAAGACGCTCTATATCGGTACGCTGGGCGCCAACACGCCGACCGGCGAGAACTGGACCACGCCGCAGGGCGTGCGCAACATCGCCGGGACGATCTACGCAGTGAACACGCTCGCGGCGGGGGTGCGGAGGTAGGCTCAGCTGATTCCGCTACCCAATTTCCCAACGGATGAGGGGGAAGGTGGGGGAGGTTTGGCGGAGGTTGGGGTTCTAACCCGACAACACCCGCGCCACGCTGACGAACTCCGCCACGCTCAGCGTCTCGGCGCGCCGCTGCGGGTCGATGCCCAGCGTTTCGAGCGCATCCAGCGCGCCGCGCAGGCCCTTAAGGCTTTGCCGCAGCATCTTGCGCCGCTGGCCGAACGCGTGCGCCGTGACCTGCTCGAGCACGCCGGCCGCAACGCCCTCGGGCGCATCGCTCGGCTCGACATGCACGATCGCGCTCATCACCTTGGGTGGCGGAGTGAACGCGCTGCGGTGGACCTTCATCGCCAGCCTGGGCAGCGCACGCCATTGCGCGAGCGCCGCGAGGCGGCCGTAGGCGTCGCTCCCCGGCGCGGCGACGATGCGCTGGGCGACTTCGTGCTGGAACATCAGCGTCAGCGAGGTCCACTGCGGCGGCCACGCCTGTCCCGACAGCCAGCCGGTGAACAGCGCGGTGCCGACGTTGTACGGCAGGTTGGCCGCGATCGCGTAAGGCTCGCCCATCAGCACGTCGTGGCCGAGCTTCATCGCGTCGCCCTCGATCACCCGCAGCTTGCCGGGGAAGGCCTCGCCAAGCTCGGTCAGCGCGGGGAGGCAGCGGGAATCCATCTCGATCGCGGTCACCCGCGCCCCGGCGCGCAGCAGCGCGCGGGTGAGGCCGCCCGGGCCTGGGCCGATCTCGAGCACCGCGCGGTCGGCGAGGTCGCCGGGAATCGCGGCGATGCGTGCGAGCAGCTGCTCGTCGAGCAGGAAGTTCTGCCCGAGCGCCTTCGACGCGCTGAGCCCGTGCGCGGCGATGACCTCGCGGAGGGGCGGAAGGGTCACGCGCCGAGTGTTTCCTGGGCCCGCCGCGCCGCCATTTCCCCCGCCATGCGGATCGCTGCGATCATCGCGTTCGGCGAGGCGATGCCCTTGCCGGCGATGTCGAACGCGGTGCCGTGATCGGGTGAGGTGCGCACGACAGGCAAGCCGAGCGTGACGTTGACCCCCTGGTCGAAGTCGAGCGTCTTGAGCGGCACCAGCGCCTGGTCGTGGTACATCGCGATCGCCACGTCGTAAGTCGGACGCAGGTGCGGGGCGAACAGCGTGTCGGCCGGATGCGGCCCGGTGGCGTCGATGCCTTCGGCCCGCAACGCAGCCAAGGCAGGTTTGATCACCTCGATCTCTTCGCGGCCCATACGCCCGCTTTCCCCGGCGTGGGGATTGAGCCCGCAAACCGCGATCCGGGGTGCGGGGATGCCGAAGTCGGCCTTCATGGCCGCGTCGACCACGCGGACTCGGCGGCAGATAAGATCGACCGTCAGGCGACCGGAGACCTCGGCCAGCGCGCAATGGACGGTCAGAGGTACGGTGCGCAGTTGCGGCCCAGCGAGCATCATCACCGCGTCGTCTGCAGGGACGCCGCACGCGTCGGCCACGAACTCGGTCTGTCCGGGGAAGGTGAAGCCTACCTTGGCCAACTCAGCCTTGGCGATCGGTCCCGTGACCACGCCGGCGGCCGAGCCTTCCACGGCGAGCCGGGTCGCCAGCTTGAGCGATTCCAGCGCCAGCCAGCCGCCAGTCTCGTCAGGCGCCCCCGGATGATAGCCGGCGCTCATGTCGCCGAGGACCGGAAGGCAGTCTCCTCGCTCGAACGCGTCGAGCGCAGCCTGCGGATCCTCGACGTGGGTGAGCCATGGCCGCAGCCCGCGAGCGCGAGCTGCCTCCATCAGAGTGCCGATCCCGCCGCAGACGAAGAACGGCGGCAGCCGTTCGGCCGCGCGCCGTATCCAGGCTTCGGCGATCAGTTCCGGGCCGATCCCCGCCGGATCGCCCAGCGATACGGCGAGCGGGCGGATCATGCGATCAGTTGTATTCGATAACCGCGTCGCGGCGCAGGTCGCGCAGGTAGCGCTGGGCGCGCTTGTTGACGCGCTCGTCCTCGATCTGGGCCATCAGCGCGTCGCGGTCGGGCGCGCCGGCCTCGGGCGCCGGCTCGTCGCGGCCGCACAGCATCAGCACGCGCACGCCTTCCTGCAGGTTGCCGAACGGTCCATAGTACTGGCCCACGTTGAGCTCGAGGACCGCGGTTTGAAGCGCATCGGGCAGAGAGCGGACGGTAACCTCGTTGTCTACGGTTTGCGCTCCAAGTTGCGCTGCCGCGGCGTCGGCTTCACCGCAGCCGCGGATCTGCTGAACGCCCTCGGCGAACGTCTGCGCACGGACGCGCGCGGCCTCGGCCGTCGTGCCCGGGGCGAAGTCGATCGCGATCTGCTTGAGGCTTACCACCGCGTCGCGCGCGTCGGCCATGCCGATCTGCTTCTTGTCGATCATGTAGAGGATCGAGAACCCGCCCGGGATCTCGATCGGCCCGGCGAGCTGGCCGGGGGCCATCCCCGCAGCGGCGGCTTCGAGCTGCGGGTTCTGCAGCTGCTCGAGCCGGATCCAGCCGAGGTCGCCGCCGACCGCCGCGGTCGAGGCTTCGGAGAACTGCCGCGCGTAAGCGACGAACGCGCCGCCCTGGCGCAACTGCTCGACGATCCGCCGGGCGTTCTCCTCGACCGAGGTGCGGGTGGTCGGCGTGAATGAGAGGTAGATCTCGCCGATGCGGTATTCCGACGTGCCCTTGGCGGCTTCGATGCGGTCGTGGACCTCGTTCACTTCCTCGCTCGAGACGTTGACGAACGGCATGATGTTGCGCCGCTTGAGGCGATCCCACGACTGCTCGCCCTCGATCTGCCGCTTGAGCGAGGCCGGCGAGGAGCCCACCCCGCGCAGGTACTCGTCGAGCCGCTCGATCGAGCCGTTGAATTGCTGCTGCGCGACCCTGGCATAAGTCTCGTCGATCTCGGCCGGTTCGACCGCGATCTCTTGCGCAGTGGCTTCCTGGATCTGCAGCGTCTCGTCGATCAGGTTGCGCAGCACCTGCAGGCGCAGCCGCTTGAGCTCGTCCTCGGGCACCTCGCCCACGTCGTTCGAAGCAATCACGAGCGCGACACGCTGCTCGACGTCGCTGCTGGTGATGATCGTGCCGTTGACGATCGCGGTCGCCCGGCGCTCGCCGAGGTCGTTGTTGCCGAGGATGGTGATGTTGTCGGGGATGTTGAACGTATCGACCGAGCTCGCTTCCCCGCCCTCCTGGCCGTAGGCCACGGTAGCGCAAACGCCCGCAAACAGCGCCGCGACCGCAATTTTCCCGAACTTGCTGTAGACCTGCTTCACTCGCGAATTCCTGTCGACCCGGCGCCATGTCGCGCCACTGGAGCGGCGTGCCACGTGCCCCGTAGCGCCTTAACCTTAGCTGAGTTCGCGCGGATAGCGCGTTTGCTCGCGGCTGCCAACGCCTCGCTAGCGGCGGAAACCGAGGTTGCGCAGCGAGAAGTAGACGTGGAAGCTGTTGCCCAGCTCGGCGTCGGCCAGGCTCGAGTAGTCGCGCCGCCAGGTGAAGCCGAACTCGAGGCAATCGTCGGCGTAGGCCAGGCCGAGTCGGGTCCGCAGCGGCTTGAAGCCGTCCGCGGCGAAGCTCGGGTCTTCCTCGCGGTTGGTCAGGTTGACCACCGCCGAGCCGAACACCGACCAGTGCCGGGCGAAGGCCACGCGGCCGGCCGCGCGCATTTCCTCGCGGTCCTGCAGGTCCTCGAACGCCAGATCGATGTCGCGGTTGAGCCGCAGGTAGCCGAGCTCGACGTAAGTCTCGTCGGTGCCGATCGTGGCGTCGATGTCGTTGCGGCGGACGGCGAGGTTGTCCTTGTCGACCCGGTAGCGGTGGCGGAAGCGCAGGAAGTCGCGGTAGCGCACCTCGGTCCGGCCGACGAAGTCGGAAAATTCCTCTGTCAGCCCGGTGCCGTCGGGGAACAGCGTCGGCTTGTCGGTCACGCGGTAGGACTGGCCGATCGTCGCCTTGATGCGCCAGCCGGGGAACTCCGCCGCCCAGTCGGCGCCGTAGGTCACGCGCACGCCGTCCTCGATCCGGTCGTAGCCGGGGAAGCGGTTGAGCGCGAACAGGTTGCTGTCCTCGAGATCGATCGAGCGGGCATCCTCGTTGGGAATGTCGAGGTTGTCGATCGGCGGGCTGGCGACGAGCTGCACGCGCGGCGTGACCACCTGCGTGCCGCCGAGGAAGCTGCCCACGAACGGCCATTTCACGTCGACCGCGCCGATCGCGATGCCGCGCGCCTGCCACCCCTCGGTGCCGCGGTAGGTCGGGGTGAGGGTGACCATGTTCTCGTCGGAATGGTACACGTCGGCGCGCGCCAGCGCGGTCAAGGTCAGCTCCTGGCCCATCGCGGTGATGCGCCGCAGGTTCCATTGCGCGCGGGCGAACGCGCGCTGGGTGTCCTGCCCCGAGGTGCGGGTGATCGCCAGCGTGTTTGCCTGCAGCTCGACTTTCCCGCCGAGCAGCGGATCGTCGAGCCGATAGCGAAAGTCGACCAGCGGCAGCGCGACCGGCACCAGGCCCTGCGGGATCGGCACGAGCAGCGCCTGCGTGACCCAGCCGGCCACCGACAGGTAGCTGTTGTCGTCGATTCGCTCGACGTCGATCGTCGAGCGCAGCCGGTCGTCGCGGCTGATGTCGTAGCGGCGCAGGAAGGTGCGGTCGCTGGCAAAGCGCGCCGAACCGGTCACGCTCCAGTTCGGATCGAGCTGGAAGCGGCCGTTGGCGTGGACGTAGCCGCGGATGTCGCGCTCGGTGGTCGGGATCGTCGCGTTGAGCGGGATGCGCGTGCCGTAAGTCAGGTAGCCGGTGACCTGGAACGCGCCGAGCTTGCTCAGCTCGCGGAATTGCGCCGAGGCCATCGGCGCCGCGTCGCTGTAGAGGTAGGCCGACATCAGCACGTCGCGGTTTTCCGCCAGCCGCCAGTAGTAGCTGCCGACCACCTCGACGCCGTTGGTCGTGGTGATACCGAAGTCGGGGATCAGGAAACCCGAGTTGGCCCCGCCGTCGGAGCGAATCGACAGCCCCGGCAGCGGCAGAATGCGCTGGCCGAACAGCTCGAGGTACGCGCCCTCGAAGCGCACGGTCTTGGCCGTGGCATCGTAGAACACGCGCCGCGCGGTGACGCGCCAGCTCGGGTCCTTGTCGCAGCCGTTATCGTCGACCACCGGGCAGCCCGAATAGGCCGCGCGGTCGAGCACGATGTCGCCGTTGTCGCTACGCCGGCCCTCGATCGCGGCGAGGCGGCCGCCCTCGCGGAACGCAAGCAGCAGATTGGACATCGCCCCGGCCTTGAGCTCGTCGGTCAGCTCGAGCCGGTCGGTGAACAGCTGGTTGCCGTCCTCGTCGAGCGCGCGGATGTTGCCGGTGGCGACGATCTGGCCGCTCGCGCGGTTCCAGCTCACCGCGTCGGCGCGCACCGACTGGTCGCCCGAGCGCAGCACCACGTCGCCCTCGGCGATGACGGTCCCGTTGTCGCTGTCGTAGCTGACGGTGGTCGCCTCGAAGGCGATCTGGCGCTCGCCCGCGGCATTGGTTTCCGGAACTCCGGCCGGGCCGTCGGGCTGCGCCGGTGGGGGTGGCGTGGTCTCTTCCGGCTCCAGCTCCCTCTCGACCTGAGCGCGAAGGCCGTCGGCGCCGGCAGGGTCTGGCGCGACTGCGTCCTGCGCCCAGGCTGGGATGGGCGCAAGGAGCGTGACGATGCCCGCCAGCAGACCCCGGCGGAGGGCCTGCAAGCGACGGGAATTGGCTTGCAAATGGGTCTGCGGGCCCCGGGGCATGGGTTGCCTATCGCACTGCATCACCGTAACTGCAACGCCAGCAACTTCGATGCGTGGCGCGTTCGCCGCACCCCCCACACGATCGAGCGGAGAGAACATGCAGATCACCTTTAACCAGGCTGCCGACCCCGGCGCGGCGCGCCTCGTGGCGCTGATCGTCGCGCAGGACAAGTTGCCTGACACTCTCGAGCGGCCGCTGGCCGAGGGCGCCCGTGCGGCGCGCTTCTCAGGCAAGACCGGCCAGCTGTTCGAGGGCTTCGTCGAGCGCGGCGGCGCCGTCGTGCGCGTCGCGCTCGCCGGAGCGGGACTCGCGGGCGAGGGCCGCCCGGCCGCGCTCGAGCGCGCAGGCGCGGCGCTCGCGGCGAAATACCTGACCTCGGGCGAGACGTCGCTCGCGCTCGACGGCGCGGGGCTTGCACCGGCGGAAGTCGCCGCGGTGCTCACCGGCCTGCGCTTGCGCGCCTGGCGGCACGACGCTTATCGCACCCGGCTCAAGGACGAGCAGAAGCCCTCGCTGACCGAAGTGGTCGTGCTCGGCGCGCCCGAGGGGAGCGAAAGGGCGTGGGAGATCGAGCAGGCGCTGGTCGAAGGGGTCGAGTTCACCCGCACGCTGGTCGCCGAGCCTGCCAATGTGATCTACCCCGAAAGCTTCGTCGAGCGCTGCCTCGAACGCTTCAAGGACACCGGAGCCGAGCTTTCGTTCCTCGGCGAGGACGAGATGCGCGCGCTCGGCATGGGCGCGCTGCTCGGCGTGTCGCAAGGCTCGCCGCGCGCGCCGCGGCTGCTGGCGATCAAGTGGCTCAACGGACGCAAGGGCGCGAAGCCGACGGTGTTCGTCGGCAAAGGCGTTACGTTCGACACGGGCGGCATCTCGATCAAGCCCGCCGCGGGCATGGAAGACATGAAGTGGGACATGGGTGGCGCGGGCGCGGTCGCCGGCGCCATGCTCGCGCTTGCGCTGCGCGAGGCCGAGGCCAACGTGATCGGCGTGTGCGGCCTGGTCGAGAACATGCCCGACGGTCACGCACAGCGGCCGGGCGACGTGGTCACCACGATGTCGGGCCAGACGGTCGAGGTGATCAACACCGACGCCGAGGGCCGGCTGGTGCTGTGCGACGCGCTGACCTGGGCGCAGAAGGAGTTCAACCCGGCGGCGATCGTCGACCTCGCCACGCTGACCGGAGCGATGATCATCTCGCTCGGCCACGAGCACGGCGGGCTGTTCGCCAACGACGACGGCCTCGCCGACGATCTGCTCGCGGCGGGCAAGGCGAGCGGCGACAAGCTGTGGCGCTTCCCGCTCTCGCCGGCCTACGACAAGCTGATCGATTCCCCGATCGCCGACATGAAGAACGTCGGCCCGCGCTGGGGCGGCTCGATCACCGCGGCGCAGTACCTGCAGCGCTTCATCGACGAGGGCACGCCGTGGGCGCACCTCGACATCGCCGGGATGGTCTGGGCCGACAAGCCCGGCGCGACCTGGGACAAGGGCGCGACCGGGTTCGGCGTGCGGCTGATCGACCGCTACGTGCGCGACACGCTGGAGGGCTGACCCGATGCGGGCGCGGCGACTGGTGCAGTCGGCGGCGGCAGCGGCATTGCTCCTGACGGCGTCGCCCGCAGCCGCGTCCGACTTCACGCCGTTTCGTGTGGTGCTGTTCGCGACTTACTACGCGTTCGCATTCGGACTCTGGCTTGCCGTGCTCTACGGGGTTCGCGTCAACAAGGGCGCGCGCGTGGCAAACCCGATTGCCGCAGCGCTCGCCGCAGCGCTGTTCGCGCCAAGCGCGGCTTGGTCGCCCAACCACTTCATCGCCTTGCCTGTCGTGTTGATGTTCGGCAGCGAGTTGGGGCGTCCGCTGCTGACGGTGGCCAGCCTGATCGCGACCGGGATCGTCGTGTGGGGCCTGCTTCGGCTCAGGTCCGGTCAGCCACCCGAGGCGACCTGATGCGCGTCGACTTCTATCTACTGTCACATGGCACCGTGGAAGCCGCCCTGCCACGGATCGCCAAGTCGGTAAAAGGCGCGGGCGAGCGGTTGCTGGTGGTGTCGGGCGACGCCGACCAGCTCGCCCTGCTCGACAAGGCGTTGTGGGAGCAACTGCCCGAAGATTTCCTCGCACACGGGGTGGCCGGCCAGCCGCACGCGGCGCGTCAGCCGCTGTTGCTCGGCGAAAGCTGCGCTGCCGGGAACCAGGCGCGCTTCGTCGCCTTCGCCGACGGCGTCTGGCGCGATGAGGCCTTTGGGTTCGAGCGAGCCTTTCTGTTCTTCGACAGCCGCACGATCGACGCCGCGCGCGGCACTTGGCGCATGCTCGGCGAGCGCGAGGAGATCGAGCGGCGCTTCTGGAAGCAGGAGGGCGGGCGCTGGGTCGAAGGCCCCTGAGGGTTGCTACTCCCCGCGCCCCCAGCTAGGGGCGCGCGCAAATCTCCCACTCCGAAGGAATTCTCCATGGCGGCCACCCGCACCTTTTCGATCATCAAGCCCGACGCCACCCGCCGCAACCTGACCGGCGCGGTCACCAAGATGCTCGAGGATGCCGGTCTGCGCGTCGTCGCCTCGAAGCGCATCCATCTGACCCGCGAGCAGGCCGAAGGCTTCTACGCGGTGCACAGCGAGCGCGGCTTCTTCGGCGAGCTGTGCGATTTCATGACCAGCGGCCCGGTGGTGGTGCAGGTGCTCGAGGGCGACGACGCGGTGAAGCGCAACCGCGAGGTCATGGGCGCGACCAACCCGGCCGACGCGGCCGAGGGCACGATCCGCAAGACTTATGCCGAGGGCATCGAGGCCAACTCGGTGCATGGCTCGGACAGCGACGAGAACGCCGCGATCGAGATCGCGTTCTTCTTCCAGCCCGAAGAAATCGTCGGCTGATCCGGTGCGCCGGCTCGGTCTGATCGGCGGACTGAGCTGGGAAAGCACGCGGCTTTACTATGACGCGATCAACCGCGCGGTTGCCGCGCGGCTCGGCGGCGCCCATTCGGCGCAGCTGATCGTCGACTCGCTCGATTTCGCGCCAATTGCGCAGGCCCAGGCCGAAGATCGCTGGGACGACGCCGGCGCGGCGGTCGTCGAGGCGGCCGAGCGGCTCCACCGCGCCGGGGTCGAGGCGGTCGCGATCGGCAGCAACACGATGCACAAGTGCGCCGACGCGGTGCGCGATGCGGTGCCGCTGCCGCTGATCCACATCGTCGATCCCTTGCGCGAGGCGCTCGTGCGCGACGGCCGGAAGCGTCCGCTGCTGCTGGCGACGCGCTTCACGATGGAGCAGGACTATATCCGCGCGCCGCTCGCCGCGGCCGGCATCGTCGCCTCGATACCCGAGGAGGTCGACCGGGCGACGATCCACCGGATCATCTACGACGAGCTGATCCGCGGTGTGGCGAGCCAGCCGTCGCGCGAGGCGTTCCTCGCGATCATCGCTGCCGGGCGCGAGGCCGGGGCCGACAGCGTGATCCTCGGCTGCACCGAGATCGGGCTGCTGGTGAACGCCGGGAACGCGCCGTTACCCGTCTACGACACGATGGCGCTGCACGCCGCAGCTATCAGCGACTTCATCCTTTACGGAGTTTAGGGGCTGCCCCTCCGGGGCGGAGTCGACACAGGCATCGACCGTTGGTATCCCGGCGAAGGGCGCTTCGGGTCG
>DATDLP010000524.1:0-3337 GCA_036519255.1 Croceibacterium sp. | reverse complement strand
CTCCGTCCCGCCCGACGGGATCGTGACCGCGCCGCTCGCCGGCGCGGCCGCGCCGGCCGAGCTCGGTCAGATCCAGGTCGCCAGCTTCGCCAACCCCGCGGGGCTGCAGGCGATCGGCGACAACTTCCTGGTCGAAACCGCCGCGAGCGGCGCCGCGCAGCTCGCCCCTGGCGGCGAGCTGGGCCGCGGCAGCGTGCGGCAGGGCATGCTCGAGGCCTCGAACGTCAACATCGTCGAGGAGCTCGTGAGCATGATCGAATGTCAGCGCGCCTACGAAATCAGCTCGAAGATGGTCTCGGCCGTCGACGAGATGCTGCGCAACGCGAACCAGACCCTGTGAGGCCCGCCATGATCCGCCAGACTGCGGCTTCCGCCGCCCTGCTCCTCGCGCTCGCTGCGTGCACGACCGAGCGCCCGGCCGGCTTCGCCGCCACGCTCCCGCCGCCCCCGCCCGCCGCGCCGGCGCAGGCCACCGGCTCGATCTTCAACGCCTCGGCCGGCTACGCGCCGCTGCACTACGGCCAGCGCGCGCATCGCGTGGGCGACCTCGTGACCGTGGTGCTGAGCGAGCGCACGACGACCTCGAAGTCGGCCGACTCCTCGCAGCAGCGCGACGGCAGCATCGCGCTGCGTCCGCCGGCAGTCGGTCCGTTCGCTTTCGACCCCAACGTGCTTAATTCCGGCGGTTCCTCGTCGTTCAATGGAGGCGGGGACGCGTCGCAGACGAGCTCGCTGCGCGGCGACCTCACCGTAACCATCGCGGAAGTGCGGCCCAACGGAACGGCCCTGGTCAAAGGCGAGAAGCTCATGAAGTTCAGCCAGGGAGAGGAGTGGGTGCAGCTTTCGGGCATCATCCGCCTGGCCGACGTCGACCAGGACAACCGCATCCTGTCGCCGCGGGTGGCCGACGCGCAGATCACCTACGCCGGCAGCGGCGCGGTGCAGCGCGCGAGCCGCGAAGGCTGGCTGTCGCGCTTCTTCAACATCGTCACCCCGTTCTGAGGCGCGGCCGTGATCCGCAGCCTCATGCTCGCCCTCGCCGGCATCCTCGCCGTCGCCGCCTCGCCCGCGGCGGCCGAGCGGGTGCGCGATCTCGGCGCGTTCCAGTCGGTCCGCTCGAACCAGCTGACCGGGTATGGCATCGTGGTGGGGCTCGACGGCAGCGGCGACGACAACTTCGCCTACTTGACGCAGGCGATGCGCGGCGTCTCCGGCCGGTTCGGGCTGCAACTGCCGCCGGGCGTCAACCCGGCGCTCAAGAACGCGGCGGCGGTGATGATCACCGCCGACCTGCCGGCGTTCGCCAAGCCGGGCCAGCGGATCGACGTGACCGTCTCCGCCATCGGCAAGGCCAAGAGCCTGCGCGGCGGGGCGCTGATCATGACCGCGCTCTACGGCGCCGACGGCGAGATCTACGCGATGGCGCAAGGCAGCCTCGCGGTAGGCGGGCTCGGGGTCTCGGGCCGCGACGGCTCGAGCCTGACCGTCAACGTGCCGACCGTCGGCCGCATCCCCGACGGCGCGAGCGTCGAGCGGGCGGTGGCGACCGGCTTCGACCAGTCCGAGGTGCTGCGCTGGAACCTATCGCAGGCCGACTTCCTCAACGCCTCGCGCGTGCGCGACGCGATCAACGCGCAGTTCCCCGGCACCGCGACCGTCGAGGACGGGGTGACGCTGGCGCTGCGCCTGCCGCTCGCGCCCGATACCCGCGCGGGGATGATGGCGGCGATCGAGATGATCGAGATCGACCCGGCCGAAAGCGCTGCGCGGGTGATCGTCAACAGCCGCACCGGCACGGTGGTGATCTCGAGCGCGGTGCGCCTGGCGCCCGCGGCGATCAGCCATGGCAGCCTGGTGGTGCGGATCAGCGAGGATCCGCTGGTGGTGCAGCCCGAGCCGTTCAGCCGCGGCCGCACCGAAACCGAGGAAAGCAGCCAGATAGAGGTCGATCAGCCGCCCGCGCGCGTAAGCCTGTTCGAGCCCGGCGCCTCGCTGGCCGAGGTGGTCGACGCGCTCAACATGCTCGGCGCGAGCCCGGCAGACCTCGTGGCGATCCTCGAGGCGCTCAAGCAGGCCGGCTCGCTCAAAGCCGAGATGGTCGTGCTGTGATCGCGCCGGTCCCCCCGGGCGCGGCCTCGCCGTTCGCCAGCACGCCAGCGGGCGGCAGCGCGCGCGAGCGGCTGACCGAGGCCGCGCAGCAGTTCGAGGCGATCTTCGTGCGCCAGATGCTGGCCGCCGCCCGCAGCACCGACTTCGGCGGCGACGATCTGTTCGGCGGCCAGGGCGAGGACACCTTCCGCGAGATGCGCGATTCGCAGTTCGCGCAGATCGCTAGCGAGACCGGCGCGCTGGGCCTCGCAAAGAGCATCGAAGCGCAGCTCGCGAACCATTTGGGCATGGAAGGCTGAGCCGGTGGCGTCCGACCTCCTCTCGATAGCCGCGAGCGGCGCGCGCGCGGCGCGCAGCGCGCTCGACGTGACCGCGCAGAACATCGCCAACGCATCGTCCGACGGATACGTCCGCCGCAGCGCGCGGATGGAGGAAGTCTCGGCGGCCGGCGGCCAGTTGCGCGTGGGCGACATCTCGCTTTCCGGCGTGCGCATTTCGGGTATCGCCCGAAATGCCGACCTGTTCCGCCAGGCCGAGGTACGCCGGACCAACGCCGACGCGAGCCGCGCCTCGGCCGAGCTTTCCGGCCTGCAGAACATCGAAAGCGCGGTCGAGCAGGCGGGGATCTTCCCGGCGATCGTCGAGTTCGAAGGCGCCTTGCGCCAGCTCGGTGCCGACCCGGTCGATCCCTCGTTGCGGGCCGCGGTGGTGGCCTCCGCCGAGACGATGGCCAACAAGTTCAACATCGCCGCGCAGAGCCTCGCCTCGGTGGCCGAAGGCGCGCAGTTCGAGGCGCGTGCCGGGGTCGACGAGGCGAACGTCATCGCCGGCGAGCTCGCGCGGATCAACGTGCGCCTCGCGCGCGCCGGGGCCGGCAGCAGCGACCGGGCGAGCCTACTCGACCAGCGCGACCTGATGCTCGAGCGGCTCAGCGGCATCGCCGACGTGAATACCAGCTTCGGCGCCGACGGCGGCGTGAGCGTCCGCCTGGGCGGCAGCGCCGGCCCGGCACTCGTCAGCGGCGGCACGGCTGGCAGCCTCGCGATGACGGTCGCGGGCGACGGGACGCTCGCATTCGACGTCGGCGGTACGCCGATCGCTCCGAGCGGCGGCGCGCTTGCCGGCCGTGCGCTCGCGCTGCGCGAGGTTGCCACCGTGCGCGGCCGGCTCGACGCGCTGGCCGAGGACATCGCCGGCGTTGTGAACGGCTCGCAGGCCGCAGGCGCGG
>DATDLP010000523.1:0-2588 GCA_036519255.1 Croceibacterium sp. | reverse complement strand
CCGGCCGGGGCGGGCTTGCCCGCTCCGGCCAAGTTTTTTCGGGGCGAGAGCCTTGCGCTACATTCACCCCATCACAATCCGTTCGTCCCGAGCGAAGTCGAGGGATCAGGCCGAGCGCAGCCGAGGCCCGGCGCACCGTGGCAGGTTCTCGGCTGCGCTCGAACCGGTCCCTCGACTTCGCTCGGGACGAACGGAAAAGGGTAGGATAGGGTCGCTGCGCCAATGACCAATGACGCCCCCAAACCCGTCCGCGTGGTCGTCCTCGGCGGCGGCACCGCCGGATGGATGAGCGCCGCCGGGCTGCAGAAGCTGCTCGGCGGGCTGGTCGAGGTCACGCTGGTTGAAAGCGAGGACATCGGCATCGTCGGAGTCGGCGAGGCGACGCTGCCGCACATCCGCGGATTCGTCGAGCGGCTCGGGATCGACGAGGCCGCGTTCATGAAAGCGACCCACGCGACCTACAAGCTGGGCATCGACTTCCGCGACTTCGGCCGGATCGGCGAGACCTACGTCCACCCGTTCGGCAGCTTCGGCGAGGAGGTCGCCGGGGTCGGGTTCCACCACTACTGGCTCGAGATGCAGCGCCACGGCCGCGCCGGGCCGATCGGCGACTATTCGCTCGGAGTCGAGGCCGCGCTGGCCAACAAGTTCAAGCCGCCGGCCGAGGACCAGAGCCTCGCCTCGACCTACGGCTACGCCTACCAGTTCGACGCCACGCTGTTCGGCCCGTTCATGCGCGAGTTCGGCCTCGGCATCGGGGTCGAGCGGATCGAGGGCAAGGTGGTCGAGGTGCGCCAGGATCCGGAAACCGGCGACGTGACCACCTTGGTGCTCGAGGACGGGCGCGAGCTTTCGGGCGATCTGTTCATCGACTGCTCGGGTTTCCGTTCGCTGATGCTCGGCCAGACGCTCGGCGAGGACTGGGAAGACTGGTCGCCGTGGCTGCCGTGCGACCGCGCCGCGGCGATGCCGTGCAGCCACACCACGCAGGAGATCGAGCCCTACACCCGCGCCTCCGCGCGCGCCGCGGGCTGGCAGTGGCGCATCCCGCTGCAGCACCGCATCGGCAACGGCTACGTCTTCTCGAGCAGCTTCATCTCCGAGGACGAGGCCTGCGCCGCGCTGATCGGCAACGTCGAGGGCGAGCAACTGGCCGACCCGCGCGTGCTGCGCTTCCGCGCCGGGCGCAGGAAGCACTCGTGGAGCAAGAACGTGATCGCGGTCGGGCTGGCGAGCGGCTTCCTCGAACCGCTCGAATCGACCTCGATCTACCTCGCGCAGATGGCGATCACCTACCTGATCGAGCTGTTCCCGCAATCTGACGGTTTGGGGGCCAGGATCGACCCGCGCGACCGCGCCGAGTTCAACCGCCTGGTCGACATGGAATACGATCGCGTGCGCGATTTCCTCATCCTGCATTTCCACGCCACCACGCGCGACGATTCGGAGTTCTGGAACCACGTCCGCACGATGACGGTGCCCGACACGCTTGCCGGCAAGATGGCGCTGTGGCGCGAGACCGGCCGGATCGAGAAATACGCCGACGGCCTGTTCTACGATGCGAGCTGGATCGCGGTCTATCTCGGGCAGGGCGTGATGCCCGTGCGGCACGACCCGCGCGCCGCGCTGCCGCCGCCCGAGCAGATCGCCCGCGCGCTCGGCTCGCTGCAGGATGCGATCCGCCGCGAGGTCGATGCGATGCCCGGCCATCGCGAGTACCTCGTCTCGCGCGCCGAGCGGCTGGCGGTGGCGCCGTGAGCGCCGCGCGCGAACTGCCGCAGCGCGTCGCCGTCCTCGGGGATGGCCAGGTCGGCGCGCTCGCCGCGATCGCGCTCAGGCGCGCGTTGCCGCGGAGCGAAGTCGTCGTCGTCGGCACCCCGCCCGATCCCGCCGCTTTCGCCGATCGCGCGGCCACCGCGCTGCCGTTCACCAACCGTCTGCACGATCGCCTCGGCATCTCCGAGGAGCAGCTCGTGCGCGAGGCCGGGGCGAGCCACCGCCTCGTCGTGCGCTACAGCGGCTGGGGTGGTAGCGGGCATGAAGGCGTCGCGCCCTACGGGGCGGTGATCGACCCGAAGCTCAAGACCCGCTTTGCGCGCGAATGGGCCGGAGGCCCGCGCAACGCCTCGACCGCCAGGCAGCCCGGCTCGCTCGGCGAAGTGCTGGCCGCCGAAGGCCGCTTCCAGCCGCCGTCGGTCGAGCCGAATTCGCCACTGGCCGAGATCGACTACGCGTTGCGGTGGAATCCGGCGGCCTACCGCGACGTGCTGGTGCGCGAGGCGCAGCGGCTCGGGGTGCGGCACGTCCAGGGCGCGGTGACGGCGATCGCGCTGCGCGACGACGGCCGCATCGACATGATCCAGGTCGGCGGCCGGGACGAGGGGCTCCAGGCCGATCTCTACGTCGACTGCACGGGTTTCCGCTCGGTGCTGCTCTCGCGGCTGCCCGAAGCGCGCTGGCAGAGCTGGCAGCGGTTTCTGCCGATCCGCGGGCTGCAGCTCGGGCGACCCGGCCCGACCGCGCTCGGCCTTGAGGACCGAGTCGCGCTCGCTCCGGTCGGCTGGCGCTCCCAGCTCGCCGGCCGCGAC
>DATDLP010000522.1:0-3525 GCA_036519255.1 Croceibacterium sp. | reverse complement strand
AGCAGGTTCTGCAGGTCCGGCGGCAGCTGGCCGCCACCCGGACCGCCAAGGCCCGGCAGGCTTCCGCCGCCGGGGCCGCCCATTCCGCCCATGCCACCGCCGCCGAACAGCGCGCCGAGGCCCTTGAGCCCGCCCATCTTCTTGATCTGCTTCATCGCGCGGCCCATTTCCTGGTGCATCTTGAGCAGCTTGTTGACCTCCTGCACCTGCATGCCCGAGCCCGCCGCCACACGCTTCTTGCGCTTGGCGTTCATCAGTTCGGGGCGCTGACGCTCCTTCGGGGTCATCGAGCCGATAATCGCGTCCATGTGCACCAGCACCTTGTCGTCGACCCCGCTCGCGGCCATCGCCTGCTTGGCCTTCTTCATCCCCGGCATCATGCCGGCGAGCATGCCGAGCCCGCCCATCTGCTGCATCTGGCGCAGCTGGGTGCGCAGGTCGTTGAGGTCGAACTGGCCCTTGAGCATGCGCTCGGCCTGGCGCGCGGCCTCTTCCTCCTCGATGACCAGGGCGGCCTTCTCGACGATCGAGACGATGTCGCCCATGCCGAGAATGCGGCCCGCCACGCGGCCCGGGTGGAACGGCTCGATCGCGTCGAGCTTCTCGCCGGTGCCGGCGAACTTGATCGGCTTGCCGGTGACCGCGCGCATCGACAGCGCAGCGCCGCCGCGCGCGTCGCCATCCATACGGGTCAGGATCACGCCGGTCAGCGGCACCTCGTCCGAGAAGCTCTGCGCGACGTTGACCGCGTCCTGGCCGGTCAGCGAGTCGACCACCAGCAGCACTTCGGTCGGCGCCGCGACGCCGGCGACGGCCTTCATCTCGGCCATCAGCGCCGCGTCGACGTGGAGCCGGCCCGCGGTGTCGAGCAGCAGCACGTCGACCGCCTGCAGCTTGGCGGATTCGAGCGCGCGGCGGGCGATGTCGACCGGCTGCTGGCCCTGCACGATCGGCAGCGTCAGCACGTCGACCTGCTCGCCGAGCACCTTCAACTGCTCCTGCGCGGCGGGGCGATTGACGTCGAGCGAGGCCATCATCGCCTTGCGCCCGTGCTTCTCCTTGATCAGCTTGCCGAGCTTGGCGGTGCTGGTGGTCTTGCCCGAGCCCTGCAGGCCGACCATCATGATCACCACCGGCGGCTTGGCCTCGAGCACCAGCGGCGCGGCCTCTTCCCCGCCGAGCATCGCCACGAGCTCGTCGTTGACGATCTTGACCACCTGCTGGCCCGGGGTGACCGAGCGCAGCACCTGCTGGCCGATCGCTTTCTCGGTCACCTTGTCGATGAAGCTGCGCGCCACCGGCAGCGCGACGTCGGCTTCGAGCAGCGCGATGCGCACCTCGCGCATCGCCTCGCGCACGTCGCCTTCGTTGAGCGCGCCGCGCCCGCGCAGGCGGTCAAAGACACCTGTCAGGCGATCCGAAAGCGTGTCGAACATCGCGCGCTTCTACTCCAAAAGCCAAAAACGCCGGCGGACGAAACCTCGTCAGCCAGCGGGCGGTTCAGCAATGAGGCCGTGAAATCTGCACGGCCAATTTCAGTAACTTGTCTTCGAATGGTGGAGCCTAGCGGGATCGAACCGCTGACCTCTACAATGCCATTGTAGCGCTCTCCCAGCTGAGCTAAGGCCCCGTTCCATTCGTCTGCCGGCACGCCCTGGGAGGCTTGCCGCCCGGGCCTTGGGCTCGGGAGGGCCGCCTTTATGAGCGAACCTCCCAAACCGCAAGCCCCAAATCACCTCATTCGTCATCCCGGCGAACGCCGGGACCTCGTGCCGCCACACCGAGCTGCGCCGCGAGACCCCGGCTTTCGCCGGGGCGACGATCAGCGATCCTCGTCCTCGTCGCTGCCGGTGCCGATTTCGCCGAGATCGTCGTCGCCGCCGAGATCGATATCGTTGTCGGGCGAATCCTCTTCCTCGTCGACGTTCTCGAGTTCCTCCTCGAGATCGTTGCCGCCGAGGTCGCTATCGGCCTCCTCGGGCTCCTTCTCCTTGACCGCTTCCGCGAACGGGATCGGCTGCTTCGACTTGAGCACCGGCTCCGGATACCACTGGTTGCCGCACTCGATGCACACGACCGGCTCATCCTTGGTAAGATCGTAGAACCGCTCACCGCACTTGGGGCAGTTGCGCTTGGAGCCCCACTCTGGCTTGACCATGGATATGTCCTCGTTGGGCCGCCGTGCGGGCCGGCCTGAATTCTTCGGAAACTTGATGGTGGCGGCCTCAAGCGTAATCAAGGGCCGGAATCAAGAGCGGGGCGCGCCTTGCCACAGCCCCCCGCCGCTGTCAAAAGCCCGCGCCGATCCCGCACAGCCTCGAGAGACCCGCTTGTCCGCCCATTCCGATAGCAACGCGCGTCCGCGCCGGTTCCTTCCCGCGGGGCCGCTGACCGGCACGATCCGCGTCCCCGGCGACAAGTCGATCAGCCACCGCTCGCTGATGTTCGGCGCGCTCGCGGTCGGCGAGACGCGCGTGACCGGCCTGCTCGAGGGCGAGGACGTGATGGCCACCGCCGCGGCGTTGCGCGCGATGGGCGCGACTATCGAACGGCGCGGGGACGGCGAGTGGTCGATCCACGGCGTCGGCGTCGGCGGGCTGCTGCGGCCCGAGACGCCGCTCGATATGGGCAACTCGGGCACGTCGACGCGCCTTCTGATGGGCCTCGTCGCAAGCCATCCGATCACCGCCGAGTTCGTCGGCGACGCGAGCTTGTCGAAGCGCCCGATGGGCCGGGTGATCGAGCCGCTGTCGCAGATGGGCGCGGCGTTCGAGGGCCAGGAAGGCGGCCGGCTGCCGATGACCGTGCGCGGGCTGTGCCCTGCGGTGCCGATCGCCTACCGCCTCCCGGTCGCCAGCGCGCAGGTCAAGAGCGCGGTGTTGCTCGCCGGGCTCAACACGGCGGGGATCACCACCGTGCTCGAGCCGGTGCCCACGCGCGACCACACCGAGACCATGCTCCGCGGGTTCGGCGCCGACTTGTGGGTCGAGCAGACCAACGGCGAGCGGATCATCCACTTGCGCGGCGAGGCCGAGCTCAAGCCGCAGCAGATCGCGGTGCCGGGCGATCCGTCGTCGGCCGCTTTCTTCGTGGTCGCGGCTTCGCTCGTGCCGGGCAGCCACGTAATGATCGAGAACGTCGGCCTCAACGAGACCCGCACCGGACTGCTCGACGTGCTGCGCAAGATGGGCGCTTACATCTCGCTGCACAACAAGCGCACCGCGGGTGGCGAGCGGGTCGCAGATCTCGAGGTGAAATACGCTCCGCTGCGCGGGATCGAGGTCGACCCCGCGGTCGCGCCGAGCATGATCGACGAATTCCCGGTGCTGTTCGTCGCCGCCGCGCTGGCCGCGGGGCGCACGGTGACCAGGGGGCTGCACGAGTTGCGCGTCAAGGAATCCGACCGCCTGACCGCGATGGCCGAGGCGCTGCGGCTCGCCGGCGCGGAGCGACTGCGGGTCTGGCGGCTGTACCTGCGTGCCGCCCGCAACGGGTTCGAATCCGGCTTCACCGCGATCTACCAGG
>DATDLP010000521.1:0-3572 GCA_036519255.1 Croceibacterium sp. | reverse complement strand
CAGCAGGTCATCGTGGTCAGCTCGGGGGCCATCGCGCTCGGCGCAGCGAAGCTCGGCCTTGCGAAGGGCGGCCGCGGGTCGCTCGCCGACGCCCAGGCGGCCGCGGCCGTCGGCCAGATCGCGCTCGCCGGGCTGTGGAGCGAGCTGCTCGGCGCGCACGGCCTGACCGCCGCGCAGCTGCTGCTGACGCTCGAGGACCTCGACGACCGCCGCCGCTACCTCAACGCCGCGGCGACGCTCGGACGGCTGCTCGGCGCGGGGGCCGTGCCGGTGATCAACGAGAACGATTCCGTCGCGACGGAGGAAATCCGCTTCGGCGACAACGACCGCCTTGCCGCGCGCGTCGCGCAAGCGGCGCAGGCCGAGGCCGTGGTGTTGCTGTCCGACGTCGACGGCCTCTACGACCGCGACCCGCGCGCCGAGGGCGCGCAGCTGCTGGCGCGGATCGAAGGCGTGACAGACGAAGTCCATGCGATGGCCAGCGGCAGCTCGGGCTCGGGGCTCGGCTCGGGCGGGATGACCTCGAAGCTGCAGGCGGCCGAGATCGCCGAACGGGCAGGGATCACGCTGGCGATCGTCAACGGCACGCACGAGCGCCCGCTCGGCCGCGCGCTGGCCGGCGACACCGGCACGCTGTTCCTGCCCCGCCGCCGCGACGGTGCGCGCAAGGCCTGGCTGGGCGGTCGGCAGCGGATGAAAGGCGCGCTGGTGGTCGATGCCGGCTGCGCCAAGGCGCTGCTCAAGGGCGGCAGCCTGCTCGCCAGCGGGATCGTCGGGGTCGAAGGCGAGTTCCTGCGCGGTGATCCGATCGGCGTGCGCGACGAGCGCGGCAAGCCGGTGGCGCAGGGCCTCGCCGAATACGATTCCGGCGAGATCGGCCGGATCAGGGGCACTCGCAGCGAGGAGCACCACGCGCTGCTCGGCTACGCTCCACGCTCGGCAGTGATCCATCGCGACCAGCTGGTCCTGCTGTGATCCTTGCGGTCACCGGCAGCACCGGTTTCGTCGGGCAGGCCGTGCTCGACGAGGCCAGCCGCTGGGGCGTGCCGATCCGCGCGCTGGCAAGGCGCGAAATGGACCCCCGTGCGGGTGTAGCGTGGCAGCAGGGCGACCTTGCCGACCGGGATGCGCTGGCAAAGCTGGTCGCCGGTGCCGAGGCGGTGCTGCACATCGCCGGGGTGGTCAACGCGCCCGATGCGGCGGGCTTCCACCTCGGCAACGTCGCCGGCACCGAAGCGCTGCTGGACGCGGCGGAGGTCGCCGGCGTGAAGCGCTTCGTGTTCGTCTCCTCGCTCGCCGCGCGCGAACCGGGTCTGTCGGTTTACGGTCGATCCAAGCGCGATGCCGAGGAAGCGGTGCAGCTCGGCAAGCTCGCGTGGACGATCGTCCGCCCGCCGGCGATCTACGGGCCGCGCGACCGTGAGATGCTCGAGCTGTTCCGGGCTGCGCGCTGGGGCATGGTGCCGCTGCCGCCGTCGGGCCGGGCATCGATGCTCCATGTCGACGATCTCGCACGGCTGCTGCTCGAGCTGACGCTTCCGGGCGAAGAGCCGGGCGATACCGCGATGCAGCGAACTCTAGAGCCCGACGACGGGCGCGAGGGCGGCTGGCCGCACGCCGAGATGGCGCAGGCCATCGGCTGCGCGGTCGGTCGCTCCAAGGTCTGGGCACCGCACCTGCCACGTGCCCTGCTCGCCACCGCGGCGCGGTTCGATCGCCTGCTGCGCGGCAAGGGCGCCAAGCTGACCCCCGACCGCGTCGGTTACATGATCCACCCCGACTGGGTCAGCCGGCCCGACAAGGCCCCGCCGACCGGGCTGTGGCGCGCCAAGATCGAGACCCGCGCCGGGCTCGCGGACACGGCGCGCTGGTATCGCGAGCACGGCTGGCTCTAGGTGCCGTTGCGTATCCGGGTTCGACCTTAGGCTCGCCCGCTGGTTATGCCGGAGTGCCCCTTGTCGGCCGCCGGATACGATCGCGCCCGACGGACACTTGCCGACCCGGGGGGATTCGAATGATCAGGTCTATCGCGCATCCGACTGACTTTTCCCCGCGCGGCGTCGCGGCATTCGAGCATGCGCTGGCCCTCGCCGTGATCGGCCGACGAGGTCTCGACATTCTGCATGTCGCCGCGCCCGGTCAGAACGAGCAGTGGTCGGAGTTCCCGCAGGTCCGCCAGGTGCTACAGCGCTGGGGGCTGCTCGAGCCCGGCGCGCCGACCGAGGCGGTCTACGCCGAGACCGGCGTCACCGTGCGCAAGGTCGGGATTCATGATCGCGACCCGATCGAGGGCATGGCCCGCTACCTGAACGAGCACCACGCCGACCTTGTCGTCATGGCCAGCAGCGGCCGCGCGGGGATCGAGCGCCTGTTCAGCGGCTCGGTCTCGGCCGGGCTGGCGCAGGCGGCGCAAGTTCCGACGCTGATCCTCGGACCCGAGGCACAGCCGTTTGTTGATTCCGCAAGCGGCAAGATCGCATTCAGCAGGATTCTGGTGCCGGTCGATCACCAACCTGATCCGGCCGAAGCGCTCGACCAGCTCGACGATATCCTCGCCAACGTCACTGCGCCGCTCGACTTCGTGCATGTCGGGCCGAATCCGCCCGTCCTGCGCGGCGGCCACAACGGACCGCGGCACGTGCGCGCGCTGGAAGGTGCGGTGGTCGAGACGCTGCTGACCGAAGCGCGCGACGCGAGCTTGATCGCGATGCCGATGGCCGGCGCAAGCGGTCTCGCCGACGCGCTGCGCGGAAGCACGACCGAGCGTGTGGTGCGCGGCGTAGCTTGCCCCGTGCTCGCGCTGCCGGTGGCCCGCTGACGCGCAGCCCTGGCTCCGCCGGGGCGCCGTTACATACTTTCCGCAGCCCGTCAGCGGCTATTCCCTGATTGCACAGAAACCTGTGCTCGGGGACCTTCAGCCCAGGCAACAGGAGAAAGCACCATGCGCGCCGTCGTCATCCTCGTCGCTCTTGCCGCCTTGCCCGCACGGTCGGCGCCGCCCCGGCGGGGTCCGAGAAGACCTATCGCCTGTGGGTCGACGAACTGCCGCCCGAATCGGCGCTACGCGACGGCGGCGGCGAGGTCGGCATACGGCTGCGGTTTGACCTGCCGGTGTTTTTCAGCGGCCACGTCGATGCGCGGCACGTGGTGGCCTTCACGGTCGGCGACCTCGTCGCCGAAGGCGGCGATCTCGGCGCGATCTATCGTCTCGGGGGCATCCAGGCGCGGCGGGACTTCGGCCGGCGCGCGGACCTGATCACCACCGCGCTGCCGATCTTCAACGGAACCGCGGCCGTGCCTTCTACCGTAGACCTCTACGTCAACGGCATCCGGTACTACACCGGGGAGGCCGCGCCCGGGCCGTTCCAGTTTCGCTCGCTGCCGAACATGGGCGGGGGGGGCACCACCACGGTCGTGTTGACCGACGCGCTTGGCCGCGAGACGGTCATCGAGAAGCCGACCTTCTTCTCGCCGCGGCTGCTGCCGCAGGGGATGCTCGACTTTTCGGTCGAAGCAGGGTTCCCGCGGCTCAACTACGGCAGCAAGTCGTTCGACTACCTCGACGAGCCGGC
>DATDLP010000520.1:0-2802 GCA_036519255.1 Croceibacterium sp. | reverse complement strand
CGCGCTCCTCGGCGTCCTCGCGGGTGCGGCCGCGGCCTCCGCGGCGGCGGCGGCGGCGCTTGTTGCGGTCCTGACCCTGCCGCGACCCGCCTTCGGCCCGCTCCTCGCGCGCTTCCTGCTCGTCCTCGTCCTCGATCTCGTCGTCGTCGTCTTCCTCGGGGAGGAGTTCGTCCTCCTCGTCCTCGGCGAGCGGGACGAACTTGGGCGCCATCGTCGGGCGCGGGCCGGTCGAGGCGACGCGCATCTTGGCGCCCTCGTCCTCGCCTTCGGGCAGGACCTCGACCCTGACCCCGTAGCGATCCTCGATCTCGGCCAGATCGGCGCGCTTGGCGTTGAGCAGGTACACCGCCGCCTCGGTCGAGGCGTACAGCGTGATCACCGTGCCCTTGCCCTTGGCCGCCTCGTCCTCGATCAGCCGGAGCGCGGAAAGGCCGGCGCTCGACGCGGTGCGCACGAGGCCGGTGCCGTCGCAGTGCGGGCACGAGCGGGTGGTCGCCTCGAGCACGCCGGTGCGCAGTCGCTGGCGGCTCATCTCCATCAGGCCGAAGCCCGAGATGCGGCCGACCTGGATGCGCGCGCGGTCGTTCTTGAGCGCGTCCTTCATGGCCTTCTCGACCTTACGGACGTTCGATCCGTACTCCATGTCGATGAAGTCGATCACCACCAGCCCGGCCATGTCGCGCAGGCGCAGCTGGCGGGCGATCTCGCGCGCCGCCTCGAGGTTGGTGTTGAGCGCGGTCGCCTCGATGCCGTGCTCCTTGGTCGAGCGGCCCGAGTTGATGTCGATCGAGACCAGCGCCTCGGTCGGATTGATCACCAGGTAGCCGCCGCTCTTGAGCTGCACCACCGGGTCGTACATCGCCGAGAGCTGGTCCTCGGCGCCGAAGCGCTGGAACAGCGGCACCGGGTCGGCGTACTGCTTCACGCGCCGGGCATGGCTCGGCATCAGCAGCTTCATGAACGCCTTGGCCGACTTGTAGCCTTCGTCGCCCTCGACCACGACCTCTTCGATGTCGCGGTTGTAGATGTCGCGGATCGCACGCTTGATCAGGTCCGAATCCGAATGGATCAGCGCCGGCGCGCTCGAGGAGAGCGTGCGCTCGCGCACCTCGTCCCACAGCCGCGCGAGGTAGTCGAAGTCGCGCTTGATCTCGGTCTTGTTGCGCTGCAGGCCGGCAGTGCGCACGATCATGCCCATCGAGCGGGGCAGGGTCAGCTCCGAGACGATCTGCTTCAGGCGCTTGCGGTCGGCCGCGCTCGAGATCTTGCGGCTGATGCCGCCGCCGTGGCTCGAGTTCGGCATCAGCACGCAATAGCGGCCGGCGAGGCTCAGGTAGGTGGTCAGCGCGGCACCCTTGTTGCCGCGCTCTTCCTTGACCACCTGGACCAGCAGCACCTGGCGGCGCTGGATCACGTCCTGGATCTTGTAGCGACGGCGCAGCGCCTGGCGCTTGGCCTTGAGCTCGTCCATCTCCTTGGCGCGAGACTGCCCGCCGCGGTTGCCCTGGCGGCGGCCCCGGCCGCGACCACGGCCGCGGCGGTTGTCGGACTCTTCCGCGTCCTCGGAGGCTTCGGCTGCCCGATCGTCCTCGTCGTCGCCTTCGTCCTCGTCGTCGCCGTCGTCCTCGCCGTTCTCGACGTGGCCGTCCTCGATCGTCGCGACTTCGTCCTTCTCGCTGGTGTCGATCTCCTCGACGCTCGAGATGTCCTCGTCGTCGCCTGCATCGCTGACGTAGTCGTCGTCCTCGTCGTCCTCGGCCGCGCGCAGCGCGGCCTCTTCCTCGGCGTGCGCCTGCTCTTCGGCGATCAGCGCCGCGCGGTCGGCCGCGGGGATCTGGTAGTAGTCGGGATGGATCTCGCTGAAGGCGAGGAAGCCGTGCCGGTTGCCGCCGAAGTCCACGAACGCCGCCTGCAGCGACGGTTCGACCCGGGTTACCTTGGCGAGATAGATGTTACCCTTGATCTGCTTGTGTTCGGCAGATTCGAAGTCGAATTCCTCAATCCGGTTGCCCTTGAGCACTGCCACCCGCGTTTCTTCCGGGTGGCGCGCATCGATCAGCATGCGGGTTGCCATGTAGTAGTCTCCAGGCGCGCGCGACCGTCATGCTCGACCCCCGAAGGGTGAGATGGAGGCCGAGGCGCGCCGATATGTGTGGATTCCGCCGCGTTCGCAGACGGAGAATGAACAGGCGCCGCCGAACGTGTGTCCGGGGGCGCCGCGGAATGTGTCTGCCGCAAGGGGAAGGCGCAGGGTTTCCGACTGCGCGAGAGCGACCGCCGCGACCCGACCTTTGGGTTGCGGATTGGCGGTATGGCTCTTGCTTCTCATTATGGCATCAACCTGCAGACTTGTCCGGGGCGAAGGAAAGGTGCCCTGGAGCGCCGGAATGCCCCTCGTTTTGGGTGGGGCGCCGGACGCCGGGTAGCTAGCATCGGGGGAAAGACTCGGCAACCTTATTGCGCTGCAAAGCAAATTTCCCTTGGTCTCGCGGATAACGCGCCCGTAACCATGGCCGAGGGATGAGCTACCGCCTGCAGATAGTGCTGGTCTTCGTCGCGCCGGTCGTGCTGCTGGCGGGCCTCTATGCGCTCGGCAGCGCGCTCGGTGTGCGCGCGCCGCTGCTCGGGCGCGGCTACGTGATCCGCGTCGACTTGCCCGAACCCGGCGCCACGGTGGGCCTGCCGGCGATTGCCGGGCCGCAGAATCCCGGCCGCCCGCTGGTGGTGATCGACGCCGGCCACGGCGGGCACGATCCCGGCGCCAGCGGGGCCAGCGTTCCCGGCGGCCTCAAGGAGAAGACG
>DATDLP010000519.1:0-2950 GCA_036519255.1 Croceibacterium sp. | reverse complement strand
GGATCGACCGCCCGAGTCCCGTCGTCATTGGCCTTGAGCGGGAAGTCTACGTAGTACGGCGGGTTCTGCGGATTGGGCGCCCAGGCGACCGCCGAAGCGAGGCCCGCGCGCATGCCGAAGCCGGCGCCGTCGACGTTGGCGTAAGGCACGGCGGCCATCGCGGTGGCGGATTCGACCGTCTCGGTGCGAGGCGACACGCAACACGCGCTCTGCGCCCAGATCGAATCGAACACCTGCGGATAGTTCATGCCGATGACCCAGGTGCCGTAGCCGCCCATCGAGTGCCCGACGAGGCCCCGTCCGCCGCGCGTGGCGATCGTGCGGTAGGTCTTGTCCACGTAGGCGACGAGGTCCTCGGCGATGAACTTGCGGAAGTCGCCGGTGGTGACCGAGCTCGAGTACATCGAGCCGCCCATCCGGGTCAGCGTGCTCGGGACGACGACGATGAACTCGTTGCCCTCGGCCGCGTTCTTGGCGACCGCTTCGGGCACGCGCATGTAGTTGTAGAAGTTCTTCCCGTCGATCGCGAAGCCGTGGAGGTAGTAGACCACCGGGTAGCGCTTGTTCGGGTTGGTCTTGTAGCTCGGCGGCAGCACGACCATCACCTGGCGGTCGACCTCGTTGCCCTCGAGGTTGCCCATCAGCGACGGGCCGTGGACCTTGATCTCCTCGACCGTGATCCCCTCGGGCACGGGGGGCGGCGGAGCGGTGATGTTCTGCGCCGCGACCGGCGTGGCCGCGAGCGCGATGGCGAGCGCAGTGGCTGCAACGACTGTCTTCAACATGGTCATCCCTCTCGAATCCCGCTTCCCGTGGATCGGCTGCCGCAAAGAAACGTTCGATTCAACAACTATTCTGTTATGAACTATATTTCACCGGTCGAGGTGCCGGCCGAAGAACGGCAGCACTTCGGTCCGGATGCGCTCGGCGATGCGGTTGCCGTGGTCACCCTCGTAGAGCTCGAAGTCGTACTTCACCCCGAAGCGGTCGAGCTCGGCGCGGAACTGCCGGTTGCCCTCGAGCAGGAAGTCCTTGTCGCCGATGTCCATCGCGAAGGCCTCGAGCGAGTTCAGCGCGGGCAGGTACTGCGGCACGAGCACGACCGGTGCGTTGGCGGCGAGCCGCTGGTTGACCAGCGGGTCGATCGTGCCGTCGGGCCTGAGCCCCGTGTAGACCTTGAGGAATCCGTCGTCGGTCGGATCGGGCGACCAGGTTGCCAGCGTCGAGACCGCGGCGAGCTGATTGAACTGCGCCGCCGCGATGTCGGCCTCGCTCATCGCCTCGATCGCTCGCGCCTGCTCGGGGGTCATCTGCATCGGATCGAGGCAGCACGCGCTCATCATGTAGATGCTCGAGAATGTCTCGGGGTGCTTCATCGCGATCCGCGCGGTGCCGTAACCGCCCATCGAGTGCCCGGCGAGCCCGCGCGAGGCGCGCGTCGCGATCGTGCGGTAGTTGGCGTCGACCCAGCCCACGAGGTCGTCGACCACGAAGCTCTCGTAGTCGCCGACCGTCGGCGAGCTCGAATAGAACCCGCCGCGCAGCTTCGAGAAGCCGTCGGGCATGACCATGATCACGTCGTTGCCGGCCGTGGCGGCGGCCTGGACCGCCTCGTCGAGCTTGAAGCCCTGCTGCTGCGCCTCGACCGGCGCCCAGTAGCCGTGCAGGTAATAGACCACCGGGTAGCGCTTGTTCGGGTTCTGGTCGTAGCCGGGCGGCGTGACAACGAGCACGGTGCGCTCGGCGCTGTTGCCTTCGAGATTGCCCTCGATCGACGCGCTGTGCACCTTGACCCAGTTCACCCGCGCCTGATCCTGGGCCGCGGCGGGGGCAGCGGCGAAGGCCGCGAGCGCGGCGGCCCCGGCGAGAAGTGACCTGAACATCGACCCTCCCAAGTCTTGTCGTTCTGTGCGCCCGATCTCGCGCTCCCGCGCGGCGATGTCGAGCGGATAAACGTCGCAAATTATCGCAGCGGTCACACTCCGATCAGCTCGCGCCCGATCAGCATCCGGCGAATCTCGTTGGTCCCCGCGCCGATGTCGAGCAGCTTGGCGTCGCGCAAGTAGCGCTCGACAGGCCAGTCGGTGGTGTATCCGGCCCCGCCGAGCGCCTGCACCGCCTCGCCGGCCACCCGAAACGCGTTCTCGCTCGCCAGCAGGATCGCGCCGGCCGCGTCGTGGCGCGTGGTCTGGCCGCGGTCGCAGGCTTTCGCCACGGCATATGTGTAAGCCCGCGCCGACTGCAGCGCGACGTACATGTCGGCCACTTTGGCCTGGATCAGCTGGAAGCTGCCGATTGGCTGGCCGAACTGCTCGCGCTCGCGGACATAGGGGATCACCGTGTCGAGGCACGCCTGCATGATCCCGAGCTGGACCCCGGCGAGCACCGCGCGCTCGTAGTCGAGCCCGCTCATCAGCACCTTCACGCCCTGGCCGACCGCGCCGAGCACGTTGGCCTCGGGCACCTCGCAGTCTTCGAACACCAACTCGCTGGTCGGCGAGCCGCGCATGCCCATCTTGCCGATCTTCTGCGCCGGCTTGAACCCGGGCATGTCCTTCTCGATCAGGAACGCGGTGATGCCCCTCGAGCCGGCGCTCGCATCGGTCTTGGCGTAGACCACCAGAGTCTCGGCCTCGTGCCCGTTGGTGATCCAGAACTTGGCTCCGTTGAGCACGAAGCCGCCCTGCACCGCGTCGGCCTTGAGCTTCATCGAGACCACGTCCGAGCCCGCCGCCGGCTCGCTCATCGCCAGCGCGCCGACGTGCTCGCCGGAGATCAGCCCCGGCAGGTGCCGCGCCTTCTGCGCGGCGGTGCCCCAGCGGGCGATCTGGTTGATGCACAAATTCGAATGCGCGCCGTAGCTCAGCCCGACCGAGGCGCTCGCGCGGCTGACCTCCTCGATCGCGATGACGTGCTCGAGGTAGCCGAGCCCGAGCCCGCCGTCGGCCTC
>DATDLP010000518.1:0-5810 GCA_036519255.1 Croceibacterium sp. | reverse complement strand
ATCGCCGCCGCGGCGATCACGTCGGGCCGTGCGGCGATGCGCTCGGCGTCGTCGACCAGGTCGAGCAGCGCGAAGCTGGCCTGCCTGGTGCGGCGCATCGCGTCGTCGGCCGACAGCTGGCCGCGCCGCTCGGCCTTGCGCTGCATGGCGAGCGTGCCGAGCTGCCCGTGCGCGTCCTGCGCGAGATCGCGCAGCTTGATGCGGGCGCTCTCGTCGTGCGGCGCGAGGCCTTCGATCAGCGTGCGCAGGAGCTGCGCCGCTTCGTCTAGCGCGCCTTCGGCCACGAGGTCGCGAACCTGCTGGTACCGTTCGTCGCTCATCGCGCTTCTCCGCTCTGCGCCGCGCCCGACCGTCAAGTCCAACGCGGCTGCCGCAAGGCTTGCGCCACGTTGCGAAAGAAGTGCCGCGCAGTCCACGGGCGCAGCAACCGGATGGCGACCAGCGGCACCAGGGCCGTGGCGATCGAGCCGAGCGCGAGCGCGATGCTGCTATTTCCGATATCGATCGTCGAGGCGGCAGTGAGGACCACGAGCGAAAGCGACAGGGCAAACCCGAGAAGAAGCACGTTGAACACCAGCTTGAAGAAGATCACGCCTGCTTCGGCGACCCTGATCCTGACGACGAGGAGCAGCGCGATCGCCAAGACGCCCGAATATGTCAGCACGCCCAGGTTGCCGGCCACGCCGCCGAAGAACTCCGACAGATAGAGCGTCGCTCCGACGATAACCGGAACGGACAGAACCGTCGCCACCAGAAACGCCAGAACTTTCAGGAGCACCAGGCCGGGAACGCGGTTGGTGCTCGAGCCGGCGCCGCGGAACAGCTTGGCCGCCCAGATTCCTTCCATCACTGCCGCTAGCCAGACCGCGAGGAGTGCGAGAACCGAAAACGCGACTTCCGCACTTTCGCTGGAAGGCTGATACAAGGCGCCCATGTAGTAAATAAGGCTCGCTACTAAAAATACGTATAGGCCATTCATCATCCCGTAAAATCTACGCGACATATCGGTTAAATCTTCAACATCGTACACCAAGTAAGCGTTACGTAGAGTCATGTACGATGCCACAAGGCTTGCCGGCACGCCGATGTAGATGCTGATCGACGCAGGCAGGATCAGGCCGGTGTTTCCCAACCCGACAAAAGCGAAGAAGAAAGCGACCGCCAGCCCGAACCAGGCCAGCGCGCCAAGCAGATGGGGAGCGATCGCGCGAAGCGACAGCGATTGCGCCGGGGTGCCCCTGAAGCGGCGGGCGCTTCGGCGTGACCGGCCATGTCGGACGAACGACAGGCGCGCCCGCCAAGCTGCAGCAAAGGTCCAGCGCCCACCCATCGGAGGCAGCAGATCGCGGCACGACAGCCCGCTTGCGGCGAGCGCCAGCAACACCACCATGCCGAGCCTCCACCCATTCAGCGGATGATAGATGGTTCCATCGCGCCAGCCTGCGTGGCGCCTCGCCGCGACGAGCGTGGCGAGCCTGGCCTGAAAGCTGGTGAGAGTCAGCGCCACCCGGTTGCCGGGCCCGAGCGCGGTCTTGATGGTGAACCGGAGAGGCAGCACCGCCTGGGGATCGCCGGGCGGTACGGATCTCGCAGCTTCGGGCCGCAGCATCCGCTCGGCCTCCGGCGCCGAACACGCGGGCATTACGGCCGGACCATAGTTCGTCAGTCCGAACTCGACGACCTCCATGTCGAACGGGCCGACGCAGGTTCCCAGCCCATGGCGCGCGAAGATCGGGTGCAATTGCCCGAAGATCTTGAGCGCAGACGCCGCGTCGACCACGCTGATCGCGCTGGCCTGCGGGTAGATCTCCGGCTCGGCAAAGGTGGCGGTATCGAGAACGAGACCGTAGGTCGCTGCCTCGCTGCGGCCTTCCATGAACTGGGCGAATTCCCGCTCGTCCTGCACGAGGTTCGGCGAAGCGGCGAGAGTCGTCGCGAGCGAGCGCAGCGTTCCATCCTGATATGCGGTCGGCACCAGGTTCAGCGCGAAGAAGCAGGAGAGATACGCCAGGAACAGCTGGACGATGCCGCCCCGCGTGCCGCCCTCGTGCCTGGTCTGCAGGTTGCGGTAGAACCAAGGCGCGAGCACGAGCAGTGCGATGAACAGACTCAGCGTGCCCCAGTAGGCAAAGCCGTTCAGTACCGGCACCTCGGCGATCGACCGGAAGCTCTGCCGCGCTCCGAGCCAGTAGAGCACCGCAGCAACGACCAGCGCGTACGATGTGACCAGCAGCACCTGCGTGCGCCACAACACCGGGTGCAGGCGAAGCAGCCGACCGTCGAACCTGTGTAGCGGATTGAGCAGCCGCGAAGCACGGCCCAGTCCCGCTGCAAGCGCGGCGGCACGGGTCATACCGTCTCGCCGACTTTCGGCAGCTCGGTCTCGAACAGCTGTTTGACCGAGCGGGTGAGGTCACGGAAATATTCGACCGGCACCCCATGCTCGAGCAGGCGCGCAAGAAAGGCGGCAGGCGTCACGCTGCGATCGGTCCGAATCACGTAGGACAGTCCGTTGTGCGTGATCGCGTGCACTTCGGGGATCGAAAGCCGTTCCTGCAGATCGTCGACGGCCAGGTCCGTGCCGAGCTCGAACACGTTCTCGCGCGCGTTTTCGCCGACGTCTTCGATCGGCCCGTTGAAGGTCACCTGTCCGCGTTTGAGGAACAGGATGTTGTCGGCCACCGCCTCGATCTCGTGCAGGTGCTGCGAGCTGATCAGCACCGCGATCGGATTGCGGAACGAGCGGGCAAGGTCGGACACGTCGCGCAGCACCGTCAGCTGCGAAAGGAAGTCGAGATTGGCCAGCGGCTCGTCGAGCACGAGCAGCCTTGGCCGGCTGATCAGCGCGCGGGCGAGCGCGAAGCGCAGCTTGAAGCCGCCGGAGAGCTGGTTCCAGCGCCGGTCGAGATACTCGGTCAGGCGCAGCCGCGTGGCGATGTGGTCGAGCGCGAGATCGTTCTCGTCGCCGACCTGGTCGTGCAGCGACGCGGTGTAGCGCAGGATCTCTTCCATCGTGCCGTAGAGCGGCGGCAGCTCCTGCGGCACGTAAGCGATGTCGCGCTTGACCGCGGGCCAGTCGATCGCTTCGCCTGCGCGCGGGTCGAGCGAAGGATATTCGAGCCGCCCCTCGGCGTGCCGCAACCGGCCGACCACGATGCGAAACAAGGTCGTCTTGCCGTTGCCGTTCTCGCCGATGACGCCGGTGATCTCGCCGGCCCGCAGGCACAGGTCCACACCCGTGAGGCGAAAGCGGCCGCCCGGGAAGGCGAAGCCGAGACCGGTGCCGCGGCACACCACGTCGCGCTCGACGTCCTTGCCCCGGTGATGCTCGAACGTGCTCAGCCGCCGGTCGAATTCGTCGATGTCGGCGCGCGTCGCAGTGCTGCGGCTGTGCGCGATCTTGTCCACGAGCTCGGCCATGCGATCGAACGCCGCCGCGCGCGCCTCCGGGCCATCGGCCGCGTTCAGCGCCATCTGCAGCAGCACAGCATCGTGCCGCAGCTTGTCGTCGACCGCATGCTGGTTGGCGAAGTCGATCAGGTTCTGGCCCGGATCGCCGGCCTGCGAAAGCGCGGCCTGATAGCGGTTCCACGCGGCTTCGAGCGCCTGCTCCATCACGCGGCCTGCAGCACCGGGTACTGCCTCACGATATGATCGATCAGCTCCAGCACTTTGTATGATATGGCAATTTTTTTTCGGCTGTATTCATCGAACGAAATCACGGCGCGATCCTGCGCGCGCTGGACGGTGTAATACTCGCTGGAAATGATGATCGCGTCGTTCTTGTGATCCCGCCCGCCGAAATCGCTGGCGAAATCTATCAGCTTGTCGAATGCTTCATCCGCACTGCTGGCGAGCAACTTCTGAATCGCGGATTGCCGCTCTCCAATATCGCCCGCGGGAATTTGAATTGACCGAGCCATGCTTCCCCTGCGCTCGACGCTTGCTCTTCGGCGCTCCGCTTAGAACACGCAGGGTCTGTTTTGGAAATCCCCCTGACCGAATTCGCGCCGGGGATACGGCGATGTCATTCCGCACCCGTGCGGGCGGGAAGCGTGCCTCTCACCCGGCCATTCGGCGAGAGACCCTCCCGGGGGACCCGCCCCAAGCCGAGGTCGGAACGGTAGCGGCAAGCGGAAGCAGGCCGCCCCCTGCATGAGTCACCGGAAGGGTTCGGCGACGTCGCCGGCGTGCTCGATCATGCCGTAGAGTGCCACGCCCATGCCGAGCGAGATCACCGTCGCAGCGCTCGAGGCGAGTTGCCCGAGCGCGATGCCCAGGAGGTCATCGGGCTTGAACATCACCGAGCAGGCGATCACCGCGGCGACCGGTAAGAGGAGCAGCAGGAGCGCCGCGCCGATGATCTTGAATTCTGCGCCGCTGGTCTTCTCCCAGCTCTGGCCGAGCGACTGCATGATGCCCTCGCCGCGCGCGACGAGCAGCGGCTGGGCAATGCTCCACCGGGCCATGAGCAACAGGCCGGGAATGACGACGACGATGAAACCGAGGCCGACGGCGATCGAGTACAGCACCGACAGCCCGATGTAGGGCAGGAACATGTCCCCGGTGCCCCGCGTGCGGACGCCCGTCCTTTCGACCATCGCATCGAGCAGGAAGTATGCTGCGGCGATGCTGACGACCATCGTCGCGAGCGCGACACCCAGCGTCTCGAGGATCGCCGTCGAGCCGAGCGAGAAATATTTGACCGCCGCGCTCGCCGCTCCGAGGACCACGACGTAAATCAGTGAAGGCGCGATGCTGTGCTCGATCACGCCGAGCGTCTTGTCGATGATCGCACCGATCTTCAGTTGCCGCGATGCTGCCGTAGCCATGCCGACTCTCCCCTCTCTTCCCACCCTAAAGGTCGGGTGATCGCGGCGATAGTCAAGAGTCTGCGGCGACGCCCTTGGCCGACAAGGAGGGGTTCGCGCTCAGAACGTCGCGGTGAGCGCGGTCGCGAGGTAGCGAGTGTCGCCGGTCTGCGGGGCGTTGGGGGCGGTTTCGAGGAAACGGCCCTTGGCCAGCAGCACCGCGTTGAACTCGGCGCGCAACGCATTGGGCACCAGCCAGTAGCGGAACCGCATGTCGAACTGATGGCCGGCGAAGCTGCCCGACTTGCCTGCCGGGTCGCGCACACCGGTGGTAGAGAAGCTGTCGGTCTTGTCGGCCAGCCACAGCGGGCGCCAGGTGGCGAATGCATCCCACCGCGGGTCGGGCGCGATCTCGGCGCGCAGGCCGGGCGCGCTGATGTTGGCACGACCGACGGCATTGTAGATTCCCGCGGGAGCGAGGTCGGCGCGGCGCATGCCGAACAGGGTGTCGAAGCGGCCGTACTTGCCCCCGGGCCCGTCGCCGCTGGCGTAGTCGTATTCGAGCGACAGGCGCAGCTTTTCCTTGCCGGGGAAGGTGTAGCCCGCGTCGGCGTGGAGGAACCAGCCTTCGACCTCGAGCCGCGCGGCGGCGGGAGCGGTCGAGGCGCGGATCGTGCCGGTCTGGTAGATTCCCTCGAGCTCGAAATCGAACCGGCCGGGCTTCGGATCGCGGATCAGGCGCGCGCTGACCGTGTCGAGATCGCGGTTGCGCGTCGGGTGGCCGGCCCAGTCGCGCTCGTGCAGGCCGAAATAGCCGAGCTCAACGGCGGCGCCGGCCAGCGAGTTCGGCCGCGCAAGGTAGCCGCCCCACAGCTGCAGGTCGAAGCTCTCGCGGTCCCATTCGGTCTGGTGGTCTAGCACCGAGGGCAGATCGTCGGGCAGGCGGATCTGCGGCAGCACGTAGATCGCGGTCGCGGTTATGCCGCTCGCGGTCTTCAG
>DATDLP010000517.1:0-3788 GCA_036519255.1 Croceibacterium sp. | reverse complement strand
CCGATCTTCTCGTTCGAGGTCGACGGCGGGAGGGCGCAGGCGCACGCGGTACTCAACGCGCTCGAGCTGATCGACATCTCGAACAACATCGGCGATTCGCGCTCGCTGATGTGCCACAACGCCTCCACCACGCACTATTCGGTCAGCGCCGAGGTGCGCGAGGAGATGGGCGTGACCGAAGGCATGCTGCGGCTCAACGTCGGGCTCGAGGATCCCGACGACCTGATCGAGGACCTCGACCAGGCGTTGGCCAGCGCCGGGCTGTGAAGCGCGCGGCGCTTGTGCTGGCATTGCTTGCCGGCGCCTGCGCCGCGACCCCCACACCGACCCGCGACGAGTTGGCGGAGGCGTTACGCGTTTCCGACGGCGCGCCGGCTGTTTCAAGCGATATCACCCATATCGCCTGTCAGGCGATCGAGCAGGAGCCGACCGGGTACGCTTGCCGATGGCGCCAGCGCGACGGCCGGCAGTGGCACGGCTGGCAATCCCATCTCGCGCGCTCGGGCGCTGGCTGGCAACTGATCGATAGGCCCGAACGAAGGCCCTGACTTTCGCTCAGGCCCTGGCTAGCGCCCGCTCGCCGATCGCGCGCCCGAACACTGCAGCTGCCGAAAGCGGCTCGAACACCTGCCCGCTCCCGGTGAGCTCCGCCAGCGCGTCCTCCGCTCCGGCGAGGTCGCCGGCGGCATGGAACAGCGTCAGCATGATCAGCCCTTCGTGCTCGGTCATGCGCGGCGTGCAGCATGGGGCCACGCGGATCGGCCCGGTCGCGGCATGCGCGAGCTCGAGCATGAACGCGCGCAGCAGCACCAGCGGGCGGCGGAAGCCGGTGCTGCACAAGTCGAGCATGAGCCACGCCGCGCTCACGTCACGCACTCCGTGCGCGGCCATACGGCGGACGGCGAACAGGACCGAGCGTTCGATGCGGTCCGCGGGCAGCGGCAAGGGTAGCAGGCAGGCACCTCGGGGTTCGGTCATTCGCGACTCCTCTCTCGCCAACGTAGGCGAATTTATCGCGAATAATAATCATTCGCAATAAAAGAATGACCATGCTGGGTGTGGCGCGCGGTCGCCAGGTCAGCAGATTCTCCCGCATTTCGCCGCATCGCCTTTGCCCGCCCGCCGCAATGCCGCTACCTTGCGTCCATGCAGGACGTGCTCGCCAACCTGTTCCAGCACGCGGCGATGACCGCCGGGGTGACCGTGCGCGTCGCGGTCAACTTCATGCCCGACCAGTCGCGGACCGAGGCGAAGCGCTGGTTCTGGGTCTATCACATTCGGCTGGAGAACCATCGCGACGACACGATCCAGCTGCGCACGCGGCACTGGCGGATCACCGACTCGCGCGGGATGGTGAACCTCATCGACGGCGAGGGGGTGGTCGGCGAAACCCCGGTGCTCGCGCCCGGCAAGACGCACGACTACGTCTCCGGTTGCGAGCTGATGACCAACCGCGGCTCGATGGAGGGCCACTACACCTTCGCGCGCGGCGACGGCACGCTGTTCGACGTGGCGATTCCGTTCTTTCCGCTTGCGGCACCGGCGCAGACCGGCGCGTGAATTCCCGCGCTGCTAGCGCCGCCAGACCGCCGGCGGCCCGCCCCCGTCGCGATTGTGCGCCCGCCACACTTGCGGCGACATGCCGAACGAGCCCGCGAACCAGCGGGTGAACGAGCTTGGCGACGAATAGCCGAGCATCGCCGCGACCGAGGTCACCGGTCGCGACGATCCCGCGAGGTAGGCCGTGGCGAGCTCCTGCCGCACGCTGCTGAGCATCTCGCCGAACTGCAGGCCTTCCTCGTCGAGCCGGCGCTGAAGGCTGCGCGAGCTGAGCCCGAGATGCGCCGCGACCTGGTCGACCGTCGCGCGGCCGCTCGGCAGCAACTGGCTGATGGTCCGCCGCACCCGCTCGCCGATCTGCTCGGGCCGCTTGGCGATCGGCAGGTGATTCAGCAGGTAACGCGCGTGCTTGGCCATCGCCTCGTCGGCCAGCGGGTTGGAGACCAGCATCGCCACGCACGAGCTCGAGAAGCCGTTGAAGCTGTCCTCGAACTCGATCGGCACTGCGTAGAACCGGCGCCAGGGCGTCGCGTCCTCCGGCGTCTTGCGCATCAGATGCACGCACGCGGGTTTCCAGCGCCCGCCCGAGGCCCCCGTGAGGACCTGGTGCGCGATGCCCGCCAGCAGGTCGATCATCTGCGCCCCGACGAACTCGGGCAGCAGGTCGAGCTTGACCATGCAGGTGTCCTGCTCTTCCTCGAGCGTGATGGCGATGATCTCGTTGAGGTGCCGCTGGAAGGCGATGCTGGCGCGGACCACCGCGCGCAGGTGCGGCAGGCGCTCGAGCAGCAGGCTTACCGGCCCGAGGCTCGCGAACGTCCGGCGCTCGGCCATCTGCAGTCCGAAGCTCTCGCACCCGCTGTCCTCGGCCGAACGCTCTAGCAGCCGCACCACCGCTCCTGCGGGAATGCGGTTCTCGGTGTGATCGAGCCCGTCGAGCGGGATTCCCGCCTGACGCATCATGCGCACCGGATCGAGCCCGAGCGAGACAGCCACCTCGGGATAGCCGGTCAGGACCACGGCCCGCATCTGCTGCATTTGGCGGCTCCTCAGCGCCATATGCGAAGCCGGGACCGTACATCGTCCCGCCATCGCTGTCTTGCACGTGTGCGGCCGCGCAGGGCGGCTGCAACTGTCAACAGTATGGCGCGAAGTGCAACGCGCAAACCCGGGTAATACCCTACGCTTTGCAACATCCTTTTCATGGCTAGGAGCGATCGACGCCCCGCCTGAACTGTGCCCCGCGGACGGGAGTACTCCGATGTTGCAGACCATTCAGCCGAACGCGGGCGAGGTGCGTGCCCTCGCAAACCAGCTTCTCGCCTTGGCGGACCAGTTGGCCGCGCAGCCGGCGTGCGCCGCGTCGCAGCCGGCGGATGCGGCCCGGCCCGAGACGATCCTGGCATTCGCCAGCCGGGCGCGCGACTTGCGCCGCCGGCGGACCGTGACCTTCCCGCACTTGCGGCTGCGCGAGCCGATGTGGGACGTGATGCTCGATCTGTTCATCGAACAGGAGATGGGTCGTCGCGTTTCGGTCGACCACCTGGTCCTTGCGGGCGACGCCGACGAGGCGGTGCTCCGCCATGCCGTCGCGGTGCTGGTCACCACCGGGCTGGTCGAGCGCGTGACGGACCGGTTCGACCAGCGCGTCGTGTGGCTGACGCTGTCTCCGGCCGGGCAAGCCGGAATGATCGAGCACTTCACCCAGGCCATCGTTGCGATCTCTCCGCTGCCGACGCTGGACAACCGGACGCTCGCCGCCGCTTGAGCCTGCGGCAAGCGGCGCGCCGCGGAAACGTACCGGGCAGTCCCGCGTCGAGATTTGCCGTCCGTTCAGCGGCAACAAGGTCGTTCTTGCCGTTCGATGGTCGCCCGAGCGGCTGCCGCTCGATGCGCCACCGGCGTCCTCGCCGCCGACAGGGCGGTGGAGCGCTGCTGGTGGCGATCGGCTGCACCGTGTGGCGGGTCAGCGCGCGTCAGGCGGTGCCCGGTTCGCGCGGGCGAGCGAGGCCGGCGACCTCGGCGAGCTTGCGCTGCAGCTCGGCCACCTGGTCGGCCAGCGCGCGGCGCTCGGCTTCGCGCTCGGCCTCGCGGCGCACGCGTTCGAGCGCGACTTCGATTGCGCGCGCCAGCGGCGAGGCGACTTGCGCCAGCGCCTTGCGGTCGTCCTTGCCGTAAAGGCTGCCGTCGGGATGCGGCCCGAGCGCGAGCCAGCCGGCGGTCGCGCC
>DATDLP010000516.1:0-3565 GCA_036519255.1 Croceibacterium sp. | reverse complement strand
ACGCTCGACATCGATGTGGCGCTCAGGTGCCGGGTCGCGCGGCGGTTCATAGGGCGCGGCATAGCCGGCGATCAGGCCCAGGCGCTTGGCGCGGGTGTTCAAGCGAGGCTGTCCGACCTTCTGTGTGTGAGGTCGGGGTGTGTGGTTGGTGGTCGTGGTGGTGGTTAGCCGGGGTAGCGGTCTCCGAAGTGGATCTTTAGGGCGGCGCGGGGTCCGCTCCAGGTGCGGTTGCGCTGCCACTTTGCGTCGGCCTTGAGAATGGCCAAGTAGATCAGCTTGGTGGCGGCTTGTTGGTCGGGGAAGTGCCCGCGGGTCTTGATCGCCTTGCGGATCTGGCGGTGCAGCCCTTCGATCGTGTTGGTAACCGGTATGAAAGGCGCTAGATGTTGCCCGGGCCCGAGTGATCGCTCGGGGCGCTGGTGGCGTCCGGGGCGGTGAGTACGGTGCGACCGTCCGGGACGGGGGCATCCGGAAGCAGACGCGGTCGGGCAGGCCGTTGTTACTCAGTGGCCCTCGAGGCCGTGTTAGTAGGTGGCCGCCCCTGCGACTTGCCCGGATGCGCTTCGAGCGCGAATCCGTAGGTGTCGTCATGCCCGCCGACTGCTTCACCTGATCCGATCGACCGAGGAGGTGAAGCGAGCTGTGATGCGCAGGTGCTTCGGTTTGGATGTCCATCGCGAGTTCGCGCAGGTCGCGCTCTGGCAGGACGGCGTGGTCCGTGACGCGGGCAGGATCGCGACGACCCCGGAGGCGTTGCGGATCTTCGCCGAGAGCCTGGCGCCGAGCGATGAGGTCGCGCTGGAGGCGACCGGCAACACGCACGCGATCGTGAAGCTGCTGCGGCGTCGCGTGGCGCGCGTGGTGGTCTCAAACCCGCATAAGACGCGCGCGATCGCCGAGTCGCGCGTGAAGACCGACAAGGTCGACGCGCAGATCCTCGCGCAGTTGCTGGCCGCCGACTACCTGCCGGAGGTCTGGATCGCCGACGAAGCCACCCAGGCGCGTCGGCGCCAGGTCGCGCGCCGGGCGCATCTGGTCCGGCAGCGCACCAGGTTGAAGAATCAGGTCCAGTCGATCCTGCATCGCAATCTCGTGCCGCGCTGCCCGGCGGCCGATCTGTTCGGGCTCAAGGGCCGCCGCTGGCTGGCCGAGCAGGAGCTCCCGGCCGACGAGCGCCAGGCCGTCGCCGCGTTGCTGCGCCAGCTCGACTTCCACGGCGAGGAGCTGCGACTGATCGACAGCGAGCTGGCGCGGACGGCGCTCGCGTGCGAGGACACCAAGCGGCTGATGACCATCCCCGGCGTCGACGTCACCGTGGCGATGGCGATCACCGCCGCCGTCGGCGACTTCAGCCGCTTCAGCGCGCCGAACAAGCTGGTCCGCTACCTCGGCCTGAACCCGCGCGTCAGGCAGTCCGGCGAGCAGCCGGCTGCGCACGGCCGGATCGCCAAGCAGGGCCGCGCGCACGCCCGCGGGATGCTCGTCGAGGCCGCCTGGGTGGCCGTCAAGACCCCCGGGCCCCTGCGAGCGTTCTTCGTGCGCGTGCGCGCCCGCCGCGGCATGCAGATCGCCGTCGTGGCCACCGCGCGCAAGCTCGCCGTGCTGTGCTGGCACATGATCACCAAGGGCCAGGACTACGCCTTCGCGCGACCGTCGCTGACCGCCAAGAAGCTACGCGCGCTCGAGCTCAAGGCCGGCATGCCCTCCCGACGCGGGCAGAAAGGCTCCGCCGCCGCCTACTCACTGCGCCAGGTCCGCGCCCGCGAGAAGGCGCTCGCCGAGCAAGCCGAGCGCGCCTACGCCCAACTGGTCGCCGACTGGCAAGCCAAAGCACCAGGGGCGGGCGTGGCCGCCGCCAACGGGGCGCGACTCTCAAGGCCCGCCAACCGGGCAACAGCTGCGCGGCAGGACACAGCCCCCGATCCTGCGCTTCGCTCGGGGATCGACCACGCCCAACCCGCAGCCTAACGCGAGCATCCCGGACCGTCGATGCCGCGAGCCCCTTGACACTTTCATCCGTGGTGTAGACGGCGCGGCGCAGCTCCTCCGGCAGCGCGAGGAACGGGATCACGTGCTCCCAGGCGTCGCGCCAGGCCATCACGGTGGCCGGATAGCGCTGGCCCCATTCGGCGTCGAAGCGCTCGAGCTCGATGAGCGCCTGGTCGGCGTTGGCGGCGGTGTAGATCGGTCGCAGCGCGCTGGTGACCTTCTTGAGGTCGCGGTAGTTGACGTAGCGCAGTGACGCCCGGATCAGGTGCACGATGCAGGTCTGCACCCAGGCGTGCGGGAAGGTCGCCTCGATCGCCTCCGGGAAGCCCTTGAGGCCGTCGACGCAGCTGATCAGGACGTCCTGGACGCCGCGCCGTCTAAGGTCGTTGAGCACGGCCAGCCAGAACTTGGCGCCCTCGGTTTCCTGCCACCAGATCCCGAGCACCTCACGCTCGCCGTCGACGGTGACCCCGAGCGCGAGATAGCACGCGAGGTTTCTGACCGAGCGGTCCTCGCGGACCTTCACCCGCATCGCGTCGAAGTAGACGATCGGATAGACCGCATCCAGCGGCCGCGTTCGCCACGCCTCGACGTCCTCGAGCACGGCGTCGGTGACGCGACTGATCGTGTCGCGGCCGACCTCGACGCCGTAGAGGTCGGCCAGGTGCGCGGCGATGTCGCGCACCGTCATGCCGCCGGCGTAGAGCGCGAGGATCTTGTCGTCCAGGCCGGCCAGGCGCGTCTGGCGCTTGCCCACCAGCCGCGGTTCAAACGTCCCGTTGCGGTCGCGCGGCGTCTTGATCGCGACCGGACCGAGTTCGGTCTGCACCGTCTTGGCCGTGTGCCCGTTGCGGTGATTGCCGGCTCCGCCCGGAGGCGACTGCCCCGGCGGATAGCCCAAATGCTCGGTCAACTCGGCGCCCAGCGCCGTCTCGATCACGCGCCCGGCAAGCTGGGAAACCAGCCCACCGGGCCCGGTGATCTCGTCCGGATCGAGCCCCTTCAGCGCGTCCTGCAGCGCATCATCGGGCAACAGCCCCGCGAGCCGATCGCGAGCCTCCTCGACAGCACTCTGTGCGATCACGGGACGAGACGACTCATCCCCCCTGATATCGGATTTCTGTGTAGACATGGGTGGCCTTTCCCGGCCCCAAGGGCCGCGTCGGTCACCCGACCTCACACAGAACATCGGACAGACCCCGCGGCCGTCGCTCGGAGCTCGCCGCGGCGCACGGCACGGGCGGCGTCCTGGCGCCACGCCTTCGCCGCCGCCCGTGACGAGAATGAGCGGCGGATGCGCTTGCCATCACGGGCGCTCCAGACGCTCGCACGATAGGTCGGGTCGCAGTTGCAGCGGCCAGCGCCGGCGCCCGAGAGCGAGCGGCAGGACTTCTCGTGCCCTCGTCAGTCATCAGTCGCGCCTCGCGCGAGCGCGGTTTCGCCATTTCGCTCGAGCCAGCGCTCGAGCTCGCGGACGGCGACGAGCTTGCGGCGGCCGCGGCGGACGATGCGAACTTCGGGCGCGATGTACTCGGACCAGAAGTCCCACGAGACGCCGAGGGCCGCGCACGCCTCC
>DATDLP010000515.1:0-7462 GCA_036519255.1 Croceibacterium sp. | reverse complement strand
CGGTCGGCCATTCTTTCGCGAGCAGCTTGGCGCGCGCGTCGGCCGGGTTCGACGAACCGCGGATCATCGCCACCACTTCGTCGAGGTGTGAGACGGCGACCACCAGGCCGAGCAGGATATGCGCCCGGTCGCGCGCCTTGTTGAGCTCGAACTTGGTCCGCCGGGTGATGACCTGCTCGCGGAACTGGATGAACGCCTGCAGGATGTCGCGCAGCGCCAGCGTCTCGGGCCGTCCGCCGCGGATCGCCAGCATGTTGGCGGGGAAGCTCGCCTGCGCCGGGGTGTGCCGCCACAGCTGGTTGAGCACGACCTCGGCGGTCGCGTCGCGCTTGAGGTCGATCACCACGCGCACGCCGTCGCGGTTCGACTCGTCGCGGATGTCGGACACGCCTTCGATGCGCTTGTCCTTGGCCGCTTCGGCGATCTTCTCGACGAGGCCGGCCTTTCCGACCTGGTAGGGGATGCTGGTGAGCACGATCGAGCGCCGGTCGCCGCGGCCTTCCTCGATCCGGTGGCGGCAGCGCTGCAGGATCGAGCCGCGCCCGGTGGTGTAGGCGGCGCGGCTGCCGGCGCCGCCGAGGATCAGCGGAGCGGTCGGGAAGTCGGGACCGGGGATGTACTGGATCAGCTCTTCGGTGGTGATCGGCGGCCCCCCGTCCATCTGCCGATCGATCATCGCGAGGCAGCCGTCGATCACCTCGCCCAGGTTGTGCGGCGGGATGTTGGTCGCCATGCCGACCGCGATGCCGCCGGCGCCGTTGACCAGCAGGTTGGGGAACCGCGCGGGGAGGACCGAGGGCTCCTGCCGGCTGCCGTCGTAGTTGTCGACGAAGTCGACCGTGTCCTTCTCGATGTCCTCGAGCAGCGCCATCGCCGGCTTGGCCAGCCGCGCCTCGGTGTAGCGCTCGGCGGCCGGCGGATCCGGGTCCATCGAGCCGAAGTTGCCCTGGCCGTCGATCAGCGGCACGCGCATCGACCACCATTGCGCCATGCGCGCGAGCGCGTCGTAGATCGCCTGGTTGCCGTGCGGGTGATAGTTGCCCATCGTGTCGCCGGTGATCTTGGCGCTCTTGCGATAAGCCTTGCCGGGAACGAAGCCGCCTTCCTGGCAGGCCCACAGGATGCGCCGGTGGACCGGCTTGAGCCCGTCGCGCACGTCGGGCAGCGCGCGGCTCACGATCACGCTCATCGCGTAATCGAGGTACGAGGTCTTCATCTCATCGACGATGTCGATGCGTTCGAACTCGCTCGGAGTGCCGAGCGGCTCAAGGGTATCCGTTGTGTCGTTCACCTGCGCGGTAGGCCCGTCTTGTTGATCTGTCGTTCTGTCGCATCGGCCCTAGGCCATCGGTCTGGAACAGGCCAGCCGACGGGGGACGAGGGCGGGGCGGGATGCCCGTTTTTCCACATTTGCCCGCCGGCCCGACCCAGGCGGCGAAAATGGTGCGGAGGCTCGCGTGGTTAAATCGGCATTCATGGGCCGATTACTAGGAGCGAATTGCAATTTCCCCCGTTTGGCGGCAGTAGCGCGCCCGACATATTCCGGCCCTAGCGATGCCGGTCATCCTACAGGAGAGTTTTCAACGATGCTTCGCAGGTCCCCTTCCGCTCGCCGCACGGCCGTGCGCGGATTTGGCTCGGCCATCACTCTCGCGATCGCGCTCGCAGGTGGCGCAGCCGTCGTGACGGCCGCGACCGCAGTTCCGGCGGCCGCCCAGCGCAGCGGGCGCAACACCGCCCCGCAGCCGCAGAACTCGGAACCGTTCGTCAACGCCTATCAGCCGCTGGCTGACATCGTGAACGCGCCGGCTGGCGACTTTGCATCGGTCAAGCCGCAAGTACCGGCGCTCGTTGTGACGATCCAGACGCCCGACGACCGCAACGCGGCGGGCCAGCTGATCCTCTCGCTGGGCACCAAGCTCAGCGACGTGGCGCTCCAGCGGCAGGGCCTCGAGCTCATTGTCGCGAGCGGCAAGGCCGATCCGGCGCAGTTGGGCCAGATGCACTTCTTCATCGGCAACCTTGCCTACGATGCCAAGGATTGGCCCGCGGCGCGCGCGGCGCTGCAGGCGGCGGCTGCGGCCGGCTACACCGAAACCGATCCCGAGCCGCTGATCGCCGAAACCTATTTCGGCGAAGGCCAGGCCGCGCCCGGCCTCGCGTTTCTCAAGACGCTGGTCGAGAAGCGGACCGCCGCGGGGCAGCAGGTTCCTGAGAGCTGGCTGATCCGCGGGCTTCAGGTCGCCTACCAGGCCCGCCTCGGCGAGCAGGCCACCGACTGGTCGGCCAAGCTCGTGGCGCAGAGCCCGAACCAGCTCAACTGGCAGCGTGCGCTGCAGGTTGTCGGCGCGGTGAACACCCTCGACGCCCAGGCGCAGCTCGATCTCCTGCGGCTGATGCTCGTCACCGACGCGATGAAGGAGCGGACCGAGTACGTCACCTATATCGAAGCGGCGGACCCGCGCATCATGTCCAACGAGGTCTCGCGGGTACTCGACGCCGCCGTCCAGGCCGGCGTGATCACCCGCGGCGAGGATTACTACGAAGAGATCAAGCGCGTGGTCGACGAGCGCGCTCCGCAGGATCGCAGGGATGCGCCGGGGCTGGCCAGCGAGGCGCGCAGCGCCGCCTCGGGGTCCGATGCACAGAACGCGGGCGATGTGTTCCTCTCGCTCGGCTCGTGGACCGAAGCCGAGGAGATGTACGCGCTGGCGCTGCAGAAGGGCGGCGTCGACCGCGACCGCACGCTGACCCGCCTTGGAATCGCGCAGGCGCAGCAGGGCAAGAATGCCGAGGCGAGCGCGACGTTCGGGCAGGTTTCCGGTGCTCGTGCGGCGGTCGCCCGCATGTGGACCGCCTACGTCGAGAGCCGGGCCTGAGCGGCACGCGCAAGGGTCGGTGGGGACGCGTCTGACACCGGCCTTCCTTTCTCCGCTGGGACGGCGGGCAGTCTGTGCCGGGCTGGCCGTGGCGGCCACCGGGTGCGCCACGCGTGGCCTGCTACCGCATGGCGTGAACCCGACCGCGGTCGACACCGGCCGGCGGGCGGTGCGCGAATGGGCCGGCCGCGCCGAGTTGATGCGCTACGAGGTCGGCGACGTCACCGCGGTGCACTACGCCGAGGTGGCGACTGCTCTCGGTGCCGCGCGCTTCGCCATGGCGACCGGTGACCGCGAGCTCGCCGCGGCGGTCGGCGAACGCTGGATGCGCGCGCGGGATCTGCCCAACAGCGCCAATCACGTCGACGCCAACGTCGTCGGCGTGTGGCCGCTGCTGCTCGGCGATCCGGCGGGAGAGGGGCTCGCGCTGGCCGACGGGCAATGGCGCGAGCGCGATGAGACCGGGCTGACGCGCCAGGCCCGCTTCTGGATCGACGATATCTGGATGATCGGCGCGCTCCAGGCCGAAGCCTGGCGCCGCAGCGCCGAGCCGCGCTTCCTCGATCGCGCGGCGCTCACGGCGGATGCCTATCTGGCCCGGCTTCAGCAGCCATCGGGCCTGTTCCATCATGGACCCGAAGCGCCGTTCTTCTGGGGGCGGGGCAACGGCTGGGTCGCCGCAGGGCTCGCCGAGATTCTGTCGATCCTGCCCGAAACCCACGCTCGAAGAGCAGCGGTTCTCGCCGGCTACCACAGCATGATGGCGGCGCTGCTCCGCCACCAGCAGTCCTCCGGCCTGTGGAACCAACTCGTCGACCGTCCCGACGCATGGGCCGAGACGAGCGGCAGCGCGATGTTCGCCTTTGCCTTCCTGCGCGGCGTCAACCGGGGCCTGCTCCCAGCCACGCCCTATCGTGCGGCAGCGGTGCGCGCGTGGACCGCGCTGATGACGCAAACCGAGCCCGATGGCCGCTTGCGCGGGGTCTGCGTCGGCACCGGGCAATCGGCCGATGCGCAATACTATCTCGACCGGCCGGTGGTGACCGGGGATCTCCACGGGCAGGCCGCGCTGCTGTGGACCGCAGCCGAGCTGACCACGCAGCCCGGCGGCTAGCGGCGCCTCAGGTGTAGCTCACCACCTCGAACTCGATCCCGTCCCAGTCGAAGAAGTAGAACCGGCGCCCCGGTGCATAGTCGGCATGGCCGAACGGCTCGAGCCCGTGCGCAAGCACGACCTGTTCGGCCGCGTCGAGGTCGTCGACCAGCAATCCGACGTGATTGAGCGGTCGGCCTTTGGTTTGACCGGCGTGATCCCGGCAATCGGTGTAGAGCGCGAGGTAGGTTCGCTCCTCGCCGACGTGTATCGTCTCGCCGCCGTTCATGGTCTCGCCGCGCCAGCGTTGCGTCCAGCCGAGCAGACGTTCGAACAGCGCGGCAGAACGGTCGATATCGGTCACGGTGAGATTGACATGTTCGATCCTGCCTTGGCTCATTGCCCGGGTTTCCTATGCACGGTGATCGATCCGCAACGGCCGCCGCTGGGGATTCAATGGCGAATCATCGCGCTTGCTCCTTGTGCAACCTCAAGCTAACTTGAGGTCAAACGAAAAGGGAGAGGGCGCAACGATGGCGGAGGACCGCTTCATCACCATCGGCCAGCTTGCCGCGCGCACCGGCGTCGCGGTTTCGGCGATCCGTTTCTACGAGGAGAAGGGGCTGCTCCAGTCGCTGCGCACCGGCGGTAACCAGCGCCGGTTCCTGCGCTCGGACATCCGCCGGGTGAGCTTCATCCTGATCGCGCAAAAGCTCGGCCTCGCGCTGGCCGAGATCGAGATGCAGCTCGCCAAGCTGCCGCAGGGGCGGGCTCCTACGCTAAGCGACTGGCAGCAGATCAGCCGGCGGATGCGGTTCGAGATCGACCAGCGGATCAACCTGCTCACGCGCACGCGCAACCAGCTCGATCAGTGCATCGGCTGCGGCTGCCTGAGCCTGCAGAAGTGCCAGCTCTACAACAAGGACGACCGGATGGGCGCGAAAGGCGCCGGACCGCGGGCTATCCTGGGATAAGGGATTCGCCGCCAACGACCCAAGGGGGAGGGAGTGGTCGTTGGCGGCGAAAAGGGGAGAGCGCGGAAACCGTCGCAGTCGAAGGGGAACCAAATGAGCTGCAACGGTCAGCTTAAAGCCCCGGGAGGGCCCCGGGCCTCCGCGCTCGCTGGCCTCGGTGTGCAGCATGTAGTGATCGCGCGCGCGAGCCGCCTTGCAAATGGCGTCAAGTCGTTGACAATCCCTGTTCCAAAGGCGCGCGGGGCCGTGCTCGCTGGCGGCGCGTGGCGCGAGGTGCGTGGCGAGGGAGAAGGCGCGAATGGGCAAGCTCAAGCGAAAGGATTACCTCGCGGCGCTCGAACCGATGGAGCGCGAGCTGATCGGGCTCGCACGCTGGGCCAGCGTCACCCGCGCGCGCATCCTCGTGCTGTTCGAAGGCCGCGACAGCGCCGGCAAGGGCGGGGCAATCGACGCGATCCGAGAGCACCTGAACCCGCGGCAGTGCCACGTCGTCGCGCTCGGCAAGCCGACCGAGCGCGAGCGCGGGCAATGGTACTTCCAGCGCTACCTGCCGTATCTCCCGGCCGCGGGCGAGATCGTGCTGTTCGACCGGAGTTGGTACAACCGTGCCGGGGTCGAGCGGGTGATGGGCTACGCCACGCCCGAGGAGGTCGAGGCGTTCCTCGCCGCCGCTCCGGTGTTCGAGAAGCTGCTCGTTGACGACGGCATCCTGCTGTTCAAGTACTGGCTGTGCTGCGACCAGGCGATGCAGGAGGAGCGTTTCGCCGAACGCCGCGATGACCCGTTCAAGGGCTGGAAGCTCTCGTCGGTCGACGTCTCGGCGCGCGAGAAGTACGACGACTATACTGCAGCGCGGGAAGCTATGCTCGCGGCGACCCATTCCGGGCACGCGCCGTGGACGCTGGTCGATTTCAACGACCAGAAGCTCGGCCGCCTGACCCTGATCCGCGATTTGCTCGATCGCGTGCCCGACACGCATTGCGAGGACCCGGCTGTCGAGCTGCCGCCGCTGGGCAGGGAGCCGAGCGAGGAGCGGTTCGAGGTGATCGAGCCGCTGAAAAGCTACGAGATCTAGGCTGCGCTCGCTCAGGCGGCCTGTGCGGCACGGGCGAGAGAAGCCTTGAGCCGTTCGAGCACGGCCTCGTGCAGCAGTTGCTCGAATTCGACCCCGGCGAGCTCGCCTTCGACCCAGCTCACCCTTGCGGGCTGGAAGCTCAGTCCTTCCAACTGGACGAGGATGCGCTCTCCTGGCTGGGCGGACCACGCGTGCCGGTGGAGCATGCAGCCGATCGGAGACAGGTCCAGCACCGCCAGCTCGAGTTTCGCGCCTGATTGCGAACGACACCTGGCCTTCATCGTCTCCGATCCTGCGCGTGGGCTCGGGGGGGGGGGGGCGCATCGAGCAGCCGAAACTAGGGGCAGGAAGGTTCACCCCGGCTTGAGGGATCGGGCTAATTTGCTCTGCACCGACGTGCTGAATGCGAAAGAAACTATCTGAATGTCGCACGGGCGGGCATTGCTCGCGACAAGCCCGTCATGATCCCGCGCGCACGCGGCAACGCAGCTCGCCTCGCGAGTTTCAGGGGCTGGTAGGCTCGTCGTCGTCGTCCAGGAGCACGAAGATGCCAACCACTGCCAGGACTGCGAGGAGCCCTATGATCATGAAGGTACCGGCAATCTGATCGGCATCCTCGACCGCGGCTCCGCTACGCGGAAGCGGGGCGGGTTGCCGCGCACCGGCCGCGGTGGTCGTGATCAGCAGGCCGCCGGCGACGATTGCCGAGATGATTGTGGATCGCATCAGCTTCACTCCGCTAGCCAAGCCTCAGCTGTATGAGGCCAGCCAGCATCGCCCAATGCGGAACAACCCGCAGGCATTCGACAGGAAGCTACTGAGTTCTCGACCCGCTTGCGGGGCGCGCGCCCTTACGCCCGCCGACAAGTCCGCGCAGTATCCGCCGGTCGGGTTAACGTATTCTGCAGCCGGCAACCCCTCTGCTCCGCGAGGTCCACGCTGACGAGCCGGCTGCCGCCCTTCTCCACCACCGTCACGCCGAAGAGCCGCCAAATCCGGCTCGTCGCGGCCGTGTGGCGGGACACGATCAGGCGGCGGGTGCCGGTCTCGCGGTGGGGCGAAGTCGAGACGCCCGACCGCAATCAGCTCAGATGGAGATCAGGCCATTCCGCTTGCGAAGGCATTAGGATATTCCGATCGCGCCAAGGGAGTGACAGTCTCCCGGCGAACGGGAGGAGGACACGGGGATGGGGCGTCGTCGGCCGGGTTGGGCGAAACGGTGGGGCACGATTTGCGCGGCGCTCGGGGCTACGATGCTCTGCGTCCCGGGCTTGCACGCGCAGCAGGAGGTCCCGCGCTACGATGGCGGTGTGCCCATCGCCCCGACCGGCGTGGCCGACAGCCCGCTGGCCGCAGGCCCGTTCCGCTATCGAACCGCCGAAGGGATGGACATCCGGGTGGAAGTGGTCGCCCGCGATCTCGAGTATCCGATGGCACTCAC
>DATDLP010000514.1:0-8679 GCA_036519255.1 Croceibacterium sp. | reverse complement strand
CTGCTCGCCCTGCCCGCGGCGATGGCGGCAAGCTGGGGCTTCATGCTGCCGGCGGGCACCGGGCCGAACGCGATCGCCTGGGCGACCGGGCGGATCGCGCTGCCGCGCAGGGTGCTGGCCGGGGCGTTGCTCGACCTGGCGGGGATATTCCTGTTGGTGGGAGCGATCTGGGCAGTGGCAGCCATCTTTTAGATCCCCCCGGAACGGGAAGGGGGACCATCCGTAGCCGAAGGCGTGGGACGGTGGAGAGGCACTCGCCGGCATATCCGGGGGTGCCCCTCCCTCAGCCTGCGGCTGGTCCCCCTCCCCTTTCAGGGGAGAATTAAAGAGGTTACACTCGCAACCATGCCCGATCCGATCGATTTCCCCACCCCGCGCCGCAAGCCGCGGCGCGAGATCACCGCCCTCGGCGAGCGCAAGCTCAAGCCGGCCACGCTCATGATGGGCTACGGCTACGATCCGCAGCTGTCCGAAGGCGCGCTCAAGCCGCCGATCTTCCTCACCAGCACCTTCGCGTTCGAAAGCGCGGCGGCCGGCAAGCGCCACTTCGAGGGCATCACCGGCCAGCGCGAGGGCGGCGCCGAAGGGCTCGTCTATTCGCGCTTCAACGGCCCCAACCAGGAGATCCTCGAAGGCCGGCTCGGCGTGTGGGATGGGGCCGAGGATGCGCTGGTGTTCTCGAGCGGGATGTCGGCGATCGCCACGCTGCTGCTTGCGCATTGCCAGGCCGGCGACGTGATCGTCCATTCCGGCCCGCTCTACGCCGCCACCGAGGGCTTCATCGCCCGTGCGATGGGCAAGTACGGCGTCAGCTACGTCGATTTCCCCGCCGGAGCGAGCCGCGAGGAGATCGAGGCGGTGATCGCGCGCGGCAAGGAGCGCGGGCGGGTCGCGCTGATCTACCTCGAGAGCCCGGCCAATCCGACCAACGCGCTGGTCGACGTCGAGGCGGTGGCCGCGGCGCGCGACGCGCTGTGCCCCGAGACGCCGATCGCGATCGACAACACCTTCCTCGGCCCGCTGTGGCAGCGCCCGCTCGGGCACGGGGCGGACATCGTGGTCTATTCGCTGACCAAGTACGCCGGCGGGCATTCGGACCTCGTCGCCGGCGGCGTCTCGGGCGCGAAGCGCTGGATCGACCCCGTGCGCGCGCTGCGCAACACGATGGGCACCATCCTCGACCCCAACACCAGCTGGATGCTGCTGCGCAGCCTCGAGACGCTCGAGATCCGCATGCAGCGCGCGACCGCCAACGCAGTGGCGGTGTGCGGCTATCTCAAGGATCATCCGAAGGTCGAAGGGCTCGGCTTCCTCGGCCTGCTGCCCGAGGGCTCGCAGAAGGACATCTACCGCCGCCACTGCACGGGGCCGGGCAGCACCTTCTCGCTGTTCATCAGGGGCGGCGAGGCCGAGGCGTTCCGCTTCCTCGATTCGTTGCGGATCGCCAAGCTCGCGGTCAGCCTCGGCGGGACCGAGACGCTCGCCAGCCACCCGGCGGCGATGACCCACCTGTCGGTCCCGTCCGAGCGCAAGGCCGCGCTCGGCATCAGCGACAACCTCGTGCGCGTGTCGATCGGGATCGAGGATGCCGACGACCTGATCGCGGATTTCGAGCAGGCGCTGGCCGCGGTGTAGCGATCGAGAGGCTGCGCCGGAACCGCGCGGCGCCGGGCGGAGTTTGCCCGGTAACGAAAACAGCCAAGGGTTGCCCAATGACCAAACGCATGATCCTCCCCGTCGTAGCCGCTGCCGGCTTCGCGCTCGCCGGCTGCGACAGCCGGGCCGAGAACGAAGTCGAGGAACAGGCCACCGCGATCGACGAGGCTTACGAGGCCGATGCCAACCTCGAGGAAGCGATGACCGAAGGCGGGCCCGACGAGGCGGCGGGCGAAGCCAAGGCCGACCAGTTGCGCGAGACTGGCGAGGAAACCAAGGATCGGCTCGAGGACGAAGCCGACGAGATGGACGCTGCGCCGCAGTAGCGGGAGGCGCTTCGGCCGGCCTCAGCGTCGCCGCGTAATCTGCAGCCAGAACCGGCCTCAGGCCGCGATGCGCAGCTGGTTGCGGCCTTCGCGCTTGGCTTCGTAGAGGGCGACGTCGGCCGCGTGCAGCAGCCGGGTTTCGTCGATTCCGGGCTTGGACCACGCCGCACCGAAGCTGGCGGTGACGGTGAACTCGGGCTGATCGGGCCACTTGAGCAGCTCGATGTTGCGGCGCAGCCGCTCGAGCAGCGCCTGGGCGGTCAGCTCGTTGGCGCCGGGCAGCACGATCAGGAACTCCTCCCCGCCGAACCGGCCAACGCTGCCGCGCGAACCGACCGTCCCGCTGCAGCAGCGGGCGATCGCCTGCAGCACCGTGTCGCCGAAGCTGTGCCCGTAGCAATCGTTGATCGCCTTGAACTTGTCGACGTCGAGCAGCGACACCCAGCCCGCTTCGCCCGTATGCTGCGCTCGTGCCAGCATCGCCTTGAGCTCGCCGAAGATCTTGCGCCGGCTGGCGATGCCGGTGAGCGGGTCGATATCGGCGAGCCGCCTGGCCTGGCCGGCTTCGGCCTCGGCGCGGCGCTGCGCGTCCTCGAGCTGCTGCATGACCATGATCCGGTCGGTCACGTCCTGGCAGGTGCCGAAGTGGCAGAGCGGCCGTCCGGCCGCGTCGTACTCGGTCATGCTGTGGGTCTCGACGTGCGCGACAATGCCGTCGGGCCGGATGACCCGCGTCACGTGGCTGTGCACCTCGCTGCCGGCGTTGGAGCGCGACGCGGTATCCGACAGCGCCTCGGCATCGTCGGGGTGATACAGCTCCCGGATGCTCGCGGCGTCGGGCTTGAAGCTCGGGTCGAGGCCGAAGATCCGGTACATCTCGTTCGACCAAAACACCGAGCCATCACCGAGATTGACCCTCCAGTGACCGACGCGGGCGGCAACCTCCGCCATCGCCAGCCAGCGGTTGGACTCGACCAGCCCGTCGAACATTCTGTCGCGCTGGGCCAGCAGGGCCGCCAGCGGAAGCGCGGTCGCGAGAAGCACGACCAGGTAGAACTGGAAATAGTAAGTGACCGCGATCACGCCGCCAGGGATCGCGTGCAGTGGGCCGACCCCGTAGGCGATCGCCAGACAGCCGACGAGGCCGTTGATCCCCACGCTCGCCGCCGCGCCGTACGAGCCGAGCCGATAGGTCGCCAGCAGGGTGACGGCAACCGGCAGGAACAGCGCCGGATAGCGGTCCTGCACCAGCACCACGAGACAGGAAACCAGCACGAACGTGAGAATGGCGAAGGTTTCCAGCGGGTGCCAACGCTTGCCGACGTTCGACCGCGGCCGCTCGCCGGTCGCCGCCGAGACGACCAGCGGGGTCACGATCACCATCCCGAGTGCGATCGTCGCCATCCACGACGACATGAACAGCAGGTTCCAGTCTCCGGTCCACGCCATCAGGATGAGCGCGCTCGACAGCGCGCCGGCGAGCACCGCGAGGCCGAACTTGCCTACCTTCCACGGGTTGGAAAACAGCTGCGCGGCGTCCTCGCGATAGAGCAGCGCACCGACCACGGAGATTTCGATCAGCTGGGCGAACGTGAGCAGCACCGAAAACGACAAGGGTGTCCCGGAGGCGAGGTTGGAGACCAGGCTGCCCGCCGTCACGAACAGGTAGATCGCCGGCCAGCGCCGCCGCTCGGAGAGCAGCAGTGCCGAAAGGAAGATGCCGTTCGCCGGCCAGATTATCGCCAGCTCGTTGGTTATGGTGGTCAGGTAGACCGAACCATAGGCGACGACGGCGAAGGCCAGACTCGTCAAAGCCGGCCAGCCGAGGCCCCGCAGGCCTTTCCACTCGAGCGCCCCCATGCGCGCGGGTTCTATACCGGGAAGGGTTAAGCCAAAGTCAAACCTTGGGGGATTGAGGAGCAATAATCGCGCGCCCCCTGCCCCCCTTGCGGGAGGTGAACCGGGCCGGGATCAGTCCAGCCCTTTCGCCGCGAGGTATTCTGCCAGCAGCGCAGCCACCGCCTCGTTGTTCATGTCGGCGAACGGCATGTGGGTGTTTCCGCGCAGTCCCTTGTTGGGCAGCAGCAGGATTTCCGCCTGGCCGCCGTTGGCGTTGATCAGCGCGACGAACGCGCGGCATTGCTCGAGCCGCGACTGCCACAGCGGCGACTTGTCGAGGTTGTCGCCCCACACGAACTGCATCGGCACCTTGGTCAGCCTGAGAAATTCCTCGCGCGTGACCCTGAGCGGACCGAACGGGCTGTCGGCCCCTTCCGGCCCCTCGCCCTCGGGGAACAGATAGCCAGGGTTCTCGTAGGCGACGATCGCCCTGACCTTGTCGCTTTGCGTCGCCGCGAGCAACGCGCGCAGCCCACCGGCCGAGCTGGTCACCAACACACTCGGCCCCACACGCTCGAGCGCCTTCGCCGCTACAGCGGCCTCGAGCCGCGCGTTGGCAATCACGTCGAACTCGTCGTAGCGCGCGCGCATCGCCTGGTCGTAGGCGGCGGCGTCGTGCGTGGGGAACTGCACGCCGGGGTACCACTCGCCCCATTTCGGGCCGAAGCGCCACGACGAAGCGTGGTTCTGCTGGTCGCGCCCGGCGAGCGCCTTGTAGGTGTAGTCCTCGCAGCCCCAGTTGGCGCGGCCGACCCGGGGGCCGTCCCACAGGTAGATCGGATAGCGGCGGCGCAGGAACAGGCTCTGGAAGCCCTCGCCGCCGTCCCACCGGTTCTGCCACACCGCCGTGCTCGAGCTGTGCCACAGGAACAGCGCCACCGGACGCGCGTCGGTGGGGACCTGATACTCGACGAAACCGTGGTCGCAGCGAAGCGTGGCCTCGCTGCCCTCGCCGAGCACGCTGCCGCCGACGGCGAAGCTGCCTTGGCGGGCGATTGCGATCGGGGGCGGGTCTTGGGCGAAGGCGGGGCAAGGCAGCAGGGCGAGCGCGGCGGCCAAGAGCCACCGGGACAGATTGATGCTTCCCCTCCCCCGTTCGTCCCGAGCGAAGTCGAGGGACTTGGGCCGAGCGAAGCCGAGGCCCGTTCCCGCACGCCCTTCTCGGCTTCGCTCGAAGGGATCCCTCGACTGACGACCGAAGGTCGGCAGTTCATCCTGAGCCTGCCGAAGGGCTCGGGACGAACGGGTTGGGTTGAACAGGAGGGCTTTGTGCAGCGCTTCTCGCGCCGCCCTCAGCCGCGCCATTCGCGCCGCTCTTCGGCCGCGCGCAGCACCTCGTAGGCGAGGCTGTAGGCCTGAAACGCCTTCGCCGCCTCCTCGTCCCCCGGCTTGACGTCGGGGTGGACCTCCTTGGCCCGCGCGCGCCAGGCCTTCTTGACCGTGTCGAAGTCGGCGTCGGCCTCGAGCCCGAACAGCTCGAGCGCGCGCATCTCGTCGGCGCTGCGGCTGCCGTCGCCCGAGCTCGCCCAGCCGTAGTGCGCCGACTGCGCGTAGCCGGCGTTGGTGCGCTGCTCGCCTGCCGCGCGCGCTTCGGCCTCGGCCTTTTCGAGACCTTCGAAGTAATCCCACTTCGCGTTGTACTCGGCCGCATGGCGCTGGCAGAAATACCACCGCTCGGGGCTGTTGGGCGCCTTGGGCGCGGGGCAGTTGCCCGGCTCGTCGCAGCCGTGCCGGTCGCACAGTCGCACCCGGATCGCCTCGCGCGTGCTGCCGTAGCCACGCCAGCGCGGAAACCCCCAGTCCATCGAGCGCGTCGAGCGCGCCAGCAGATTAAGCCCTTTGTCAGCATTGCTTTCCTATAGGCGCTCGCGCCCGGGGCGGAAACCGCCGGCCCGGCGCGGATGTATCTTTTTGTCGCCGCCGTTTATGCTGCATTGCAATATGGTCGCAAATTCCTATCTGCCGCAAGTAGCACGAGTCGAGATTGACATGTCCAAGCAGCTTGCCGTGGCTTCGGCCTTCTCCGTTTTCGCGCTGACCGCGCTGGCGCTGTTCGCGCCGGGCGCCGCGCACGAGAAGCCGGCAACCGAGAGCGCTGCACCCGTGCTGGCGGGCGATTTCGCGTCGCCGTTCCTGCTGCACGACTGAAGGCCGGGCCCTCATCCAACTCCGACGAAGCCCCTCCGAGCCAAGTCTCCGTATCCTTCTCCCGTGAACGGGAGAAGGAGGTAGGCGCTTTAGCGGAGCTTGGATGAGGGCTCGCTGCCCTTACTCAGTTCAGCACGATCGTGACCGCGCGGCGGTTGCGGGCCCAAGCCTGCTCGTTCGAGCCGACCGCGACCGGGCGCTCCTTGCCGTAGCTGACCACGCTCAGCCGATCGGCCGGTACGCCGAGGCTCACAAGATAGTTCTTGGCCGCGGTCGCGCGCCGCTCGCCCAGCGCGATGTTGTATTCGCGCGTGCCGCGCTCGTCGGCGTGGCCCTCGATCGTCGCGCGGATGTTCGAATACTGCTGCAGGTACGTCGCCTGCTGGCGCAGCGCGACCTGGTCCTCGGCGTCGACGTTGAACATGTCGGTATCGAAGTAGATCGTGTCGCGACCCGCCATCTCGCGCGCGAAATGCGCCTGCGTGCCCGGAATCGGGCCCTGCGGCGGCGGCGGCGGAGTCGGCGTGGGCGTGACGATATTCTGCGGCGGAGGCGGAATCTCGGCCGGTGCTTCCTTCTTGCAGGCGGACAGCGCCATCACGCTGGCGAACGTTGCCACGAGGACGATTTTTTTCATGCTTTTTTCTCCTGATGGTGGACGGGATGTTCGGATGGCCGGTTTTCGATCAAACGCGATCACGGAAGGACAGGTCCCCATGCGGGATCCGATGCGCCGACGGGGGTGTTGAGCCGCCGCTCGTTGCGTCCGGTGAGGTCGACCTGCCAGATCGAGGTCTCGCCCGAATTGCGCGCGGTGCGGAAGAACTGGACGATGCGGCCGTTGGGCGCCCAGGTCGGCGCCTCGTCCTGCCACGAGCTGGTCAGGTGCCGCATGCCGCCGCCCGACGGGGTCATGACCGCGACGCGCAGATCGCCGGCGATGTGGGTGAAGGCGATCTGGTCGCCGCGCGGGCTCCATTCGGGCGTCGCCGAGCGGCCGCCGAAGAAGCTGATCCGCCGCTGGTTGCCGCCGCCCGCGTCCATCACGTAGATTTGCTGGCTACCCGACCGGTCGCTTTCGAACACGATCCGCGAGCCATCGGGCGAGTACGAGCCGCCGACATCGATCCCGGGTCCGTCGGTCAGCCGCTGCGGGGTGCCGCCGGTCGCGGGGACACGGTAGATGTCGGTGTTGCCGGCCACCGCCATCGAATAAAGGATGGTGCGCCCGTCGGGCGACCAGCGCGGGGCGAACGTCGGGTTCTGGCTCTGCGTCACCAGCGTCTGCCGTCCGCTGTCGATCTCGTAGACGTAGATCCGCGCGTAGCCGTTCTGGTAGCTGACGTAGGCGATGCGGGAGTAGTCGGGTGAGTAACGAGGGGTGAGTGCGCTCGACTGCCCGTTGGTGATGAAGCGGTGGTTGGCGCCGTCGGAATCCATGATCGCCAGACGCTTGACCCGGTTGTCCTTGGGCCCGGTCTCGGCAATGTAGGCGATGCGGCTGTCGAAGAACGGGCTTTCGCCCGACAGGCGCGAGTAGACCATATCGGCGCACTTGTGCGCCGCGCGGCGCCACTCGGCCGGGGCGATCACCCAGCCTTCGCGCACCAGCTCCTGCTGCAGCTGCACGTCGTAGAGGTAGCAGCCGACGGTCAGCCGCCCGTCGTCGCCCGCGCGGACGTAGCCCTGCACCAGCATCTCGGCCGAACGGCCCTGCCAGGTGCCCCACGCGGGCGCGGTGATCTCGGGATAGCCCGGGCGCGGCAGCGCGTCGGGGCCGACCGGGCGGAACAGGCCGTTGTTGCGCAAGTCGTTGAACACCACGCGCCCGAGCTCGACCCCGAGCGCTCCGGTGCCTTGTGCGTTGGCCGGCGTGGCCGTCTCGCGGTTGGTGGCGAAGGCGGGGATGGCGATGCCGAGGTCCTGCCAGGCACTGTCGTCGGTGACCGAGCCGCTCAGGCCCTCCTCCTCCACCTCCGGCACCTCGAGGGGCGGAGCAGCGTCTTGTGCCGCAACCGGAACGGCGACCAGGCACAGGCCGGCAGCGAGCAGGATAGTACGAAGGGCCACGATCAAAGCCTCCTATCGAAACGCAATTGGCTGACGCGTTTCCATTTGTCGTAGAACTCGTCCGGCAAGTCGAACGGCGCGGCGAGTTGCACCGCGCGGATCGCGCGCTCCGCGTGGAGCTGCGCCTGGGGCCGGTTCGAATCGTTGATGCCCGCCTGGCTGACGACGCGCGGCGTGCCTTTCAGCGTGCCATCGGCATTGAGCTCGAAGCTGAGCACAGTGACCAGCTTCTCGGCATCGACGCCTTGCGGCGCGTTCCAGTGCGGCTTGATCTTGCGGCTGATCGCCTGGATCAGCGACGCCGCCTCGGCCGCGCCGAACGTGGCCGCGGGCGTGCCACGGCTGTCGGTCCGCTCGCTCGCTCCGGTGCCTTCGAGGAAATCGGCCCCGATGCGGCTGCCGGCGGCGCGGGTCTGGGTCGGGCGCGGGGCGGGGGCCGGAGCGGGGGTCGACCGGGTGGTCGGACGTTTGGTCGCCGACGGCGTCGGCGTTGGCGTCGGCCGCGGGACCGCAGCGCGCGTCGGGCGTGGCACCGGGCGGGCCTCCTCGCGCGGCGCGACCGTCGGCACGGGCTCCGGAG
>DATDLP010000513.1:0-7284 GCA_036519255.1 Croceibacterium sp. | reverse complement strand
CGCCTGCGGTCCGCTTGCCCGCATGAGGTCCCGGCTTTCGCCGGGATGACGGGGGTAACGGATTGAAGGCCCTGCGGGACGACGAGGGTTGTGTTGCACCGCAACACGGGTCTACGGCGCCGCCCATGACGTTTACCGCGGCCTCCCCCGACAAGCCGATCGGCCAGCGCGAGCTGGTGGTGATGCTTGCGCTGCTGATGAGCCTGCAGGCGCTGGCGATCGACGGCATGCTGCCGGCGCTCGACGAGATGGCGCGAGAGCTCGGGGCGGGGGACGGGAACCGGCGGCAGCTGGTCGTGGCGACCTATCTGCTTGCGGGCGGGATCGGCACTTTGATTCCGGGTGCGCTGGCCGACCGCTTCGGGCGGCGCCCGGTGCTGCTGGCCTCGATCGCGGGGTATTCGCTGCTCTCGCTGGTGATCGCCTTCGTGCACGACTTCACCACGCTGCTGGTGCTGCGCGGGATCCAGGGGCTGCTCGCCTCGGGGCTGTTCGTGGTGCCGAGCGCGATCGTGCGCGACCGGTACGAAGGCGATCAGATGGCGCGGCTGTTCTCGCTGATCAGCGCGGTGTTCATCACCGTGCCGGTGTTCGCGCCGAGCCTCGGGCAGGGGATCATGCTGTTCGCCGGGTGGCGCTGGATCTTCGTCATCCTCGCCGGGCTCGGCGGGCTCGCGGTGCTGTGGACCTGGGCGCGGCTGCCCGAAAGCCTGCATCCCGAGTACCGCCAGGACGTCCACCTGCCGACGATCCTGCACAACATGAAGGTCGCGTTCTTCCACCGCGGCTCGGTCGGCTACGTGCTCGGCACCTCGCTGCTGATCGGCTCGGTGTTCGGCTACGTGAACAGCGCGCAGCAGCTGATCGGCGAGCACTTCAAGGCTGGCGACTGGTTCCCGGTGGTGTTCGGCGGGACGGCGGCGATGATGGTGGTGTCGAACCTGGTCAACTCACGGATCGTCGAGACCTTTGGCGCGCGGCGGGTGTCGCACGCGGGGGTGCTGATCTTCATCGCGGTGAGCGTGGTGCAGGTCTGGGCGGCTTACAATCGCGACGGCGACCTCGCGTGGTTCCTGCCGCTGATGAGCCTCAACCTGATGCTGCTCGGCTTTCTCGGTGCGAACTTCGGCTCGATCGCGATGCAGCCGTTCTCGCACATCGCCGGTGCCGCGGCGAGCGTGCAGGGGTTCTTCCGCATGTTCGGCGCGGCGGTGGTCGGGCTGGTGATCGGCCAGGCCTACGACGGCACCGCGCGGCCGTTCGCGTTCGCGCTGCTGATCGGCAGCACCGCAGCGCTGCTGCTGGTGCTGCTGAGCGAGAACGGCAAACTGTTCCGCCGGCTCAACAAGCCCGGCGCCGGGCCGGGCGTGCCGCAGGTCGAGTAGCTAGCCCGGCTGCCCGGCCGGCTCCTCGGGCTTGTACTGCGTCTCGCTCGCGTGATCGATCCCGCGGCGGAAGGTCTCGGGCAGGAACAGCAGGCCAACCACCAGCGTCAGCAGCGCGACCCCGACCGGGTACCACAGGCCCGCGTAGATATCGCCCGTCGCTGCGACCATCGCGAAGGCGATCGTCGGCAGGAAGCCGCCGAACCAGCCGTTGCCGATGTGGTACGGCAAGCTCATCGCGGTGTAGCGGATGCGCGCGGGGAACAGCTCGACCAAGAGCGCGGCGATCGGCCCGTAGACCATCGTCACCAGCAGCACGAGCACGGTCAGGATGGCGATCACCAGCGGGGTGTCGAGGTCGGGCGTCTCGCCCGCCGCCGGATAGCCGGCCGCGGCCAGCAGGCCGGGCAGCGCGGCGTCGAAGCTCGCCTTGTCGGCCACGCGGTATTCCTGCTCGCCGATCTGCATCACGGTCTCGCCCGGCGTGGCCTCGTTCGCGTACGGGATGCCGGCCTTGGCCAGCGCGGACTTGGCGATGTCGCAATCGGTCTTGTCGAACGTGGTCTTGCCGATCGGATCGAACTGCACCGAGCAGGTCTCGGGATCGGCGATGACCGTGATCGGCGCGCGCGCCTGGGCGTGGGCCAGCGCCGGGTTGGCCGCCTCGGTCAGCGCGGCGAACAGCGGGAAGTACAGCACCGCGGCGAGCGCGCAGCCGGTCATGATGATCGGCTTGCGGCCGATCTTGTCGCTGAGCCAGCCGAAGAACACGAAGAACGGCGTGCCGATCAGCAGCGCGGCGGCGATCAGCATGTTGGCGGTGCCGCCGTCGACCTTGAGGATCCGCTCGAGGTAGAACAGCGCGTAGAATTGCCCCGCGTACCAGATCACCGCCTGCCCGGCGACCGCGCCGAGCAGCGCGATCAGCACCAGCCGGGCGTTGCGCCAGTTGCCGAACGCCTCGGTCAGCGGCGCCTTCGAGGTCTTCCCCGCCGCCTTCATCTGCTTGTAGATCGGGCTCTCGTTGAGCTGCAGCCGGATCCACAGCGAGACCCCGAGCAGCAGCGCCGAGGCGAAGAACGGCAGGCGCCAGCCCCACGCGGCGAAGGCTTCCTCGCCGAGCATCGAGCGCGTGCCGATCACCATCAGCAGCGCGGCGAACAGCCCGAGCGTGGCGGTGGTCTGGATGAAGCTGGTGTAGAACCCGCGCTTGCCCTCGGGCGCGTGCTCGGCGACGTAGATCGCCGCGCCGCCGTATTGCCCGCCGAGCGCGAGGCCCTGCAGCAGGCGCAGCGCGACCAGCATCAGCGGCGCGGCGACCCCGGCGGTGGCGTAGCTCGGCAGGAAGCCGACCGCGAAAGTCGAGGCGCCCATGATGCCCATCGTGACGAGGAAGGTGTTCTTGCGCCCGACGAGATCGCCGATGCGGCCGAACACCAGCGCCCCGAACGGCCGCACCGCGAACCCTGCGGCGAACGCGGCGAGCGCGAGGATGAAGCCGGTTGTCTCGTTGACGCCGGAGAAGAACTGCGCGGTGATGACCGTGGCGAGCAGGCCGTAGAGGTAGAAGTCGTACCACTCGAAGATCGTGCCGAGCGATGACGCGGCGATCACCTTGGCTTGCGAGCTTTGCAGCGGTGCGTCGTCGGCAGCGGCTTCGGTCATGTGCGGCTTTCCCTCCCCGTGTTTGCGCTAACAGTGCCGGAGCGGCGCGGGTTGTTCAATCCTCTCGGTGCGGCGCGCGGCGGGGTGGCGCGGGGTGACACCGTGTCACCCAGCCGGTGGCGCCGGGATCGACGCGATTCTGCCGTTTCCTGCGTGTCCGGCGGGGGTGACACTTCGCGCGAATCGGCGCGCGAAACGCCGCGGCCGGCCGCATCGCCGGCGCCTCCGGCCTCGATCTCGGCGAGCAGCGTTTCGAACCGCGCGAGGCCGCCGCCGGCCCTGCCGCGCCCGGGTCGTCCGGCGGTCTCGAGGAACTTGAGCAGCGCCACCGCGAGGCGCCCGTCGTAGCGGCGCGAGGTGCCGATGCGCTTGCCGCGGTAGAAGTGCGGCACTTCGACGCCCTGCACGATCCGCTCGATCAGGTCATACGGAACATCGGCGAGGCTGCTGTCGAGCGCGGCGTCCCAGGCGGAGTCGAACTTCTGGCCTTTCAGCCGCCTGCGCAGCTTGTAGGCCGACTGGCGGCTCATGCCGACCGCTTGCGCGGCGTCCTTGACCGAGCGTGTCGCCGCGAGCGTGCGGAGAAATTCGGTCATCTTGCGCGGGGTCCAGCGCGGCCCGCAGGACGGCGGATCGCGCGGTGCGGGCGGGGGTGGGGGAGAGTCGTGCTTCATCCGGCAGGTTAAGGCACAAGAGGGGTGGTGTAGAAAGTTCTTTTTTTGTTCCGAAAGGAGGCCCCCTCCGCCCGCTTCGCGGGCACCTCCCCGTAAACGAGGGAGGATGGGTGTGCGTTTCGTATCCTCCCCCATCTTACGGGGGAGGTGCCGAGCGGAGCGAGGCGGAGGGGGCCTAGCTTTCCGCCTTCTCGACCCGCGCGAGCAGGGCCTCGACCTGGACTTGCTGGCCCTCGCTCACGGCGAGCTCGGCCACCGTGCCCTCGAACGGCGCGGTCAGGGCATGCTCCATCTTCATCGCCTCGAGCACCATGAGGCGCTGGCCCTTGGTCACGGTTTCGCCCGCGGCGACGTCCACCGCGATGACCTTGCCCGGCATCGGGGCGAGGATTGCGCCGTCGCCGGCGGCGTGGGCGCCGGCGGCGAAGGTGGGGAGGGTGAACAGGAACGGCTGGGCGTCGCGATAGGCGAGCGCGCCGCCGTCGACCGGGTTGGCGAAGCCGCTCGCGGCGGTGCAGTCCTCGAGCTGGAGTACGCGCCGCTCGGGGCCGCGCTGCAGCGTGATGCGCGGGCCGGACGGGGCGTTGAGGCGGAAGCCGAAGGCCGCGGCCCACGGGTCTGCGAGGCTCTGCTCGCCGCGCTGGTAGTAAGGCGCGAACAGCTGCAGCGCCGCCACTTGCCATTCGTTCTCGCCCGGCGGCGCGATGGCGGTCAGCGCCTCGCCGCGCTCGGCGATCAGGCTGGTGGTTGTCTCGCCGGCCTGGAACGTCGCGTCCTGCAGGCAGGCGAGCAGGAACGCGGCGTTGGTCTTCACCGGCCAGACGCGCAGGCCGTAGAGCGCGGCGGCCAGCGTCAGCATCGCGTCGTCGCGGTCGCTGCCGGTAGCCACGAGCTTGGCGATCATCGGGTCGTAGAACGGGCTGACGCCGTCGCCCGGCGCCACCCCGGTTTCGACGCGGACCACGCCCTCGGGCAGCTCGAGCAGGTCGAGCGGGCCGGTCGAGGGCAGGAAGCCGTGCGCCGGGTCCTCGGCATAGAGGCGCGCCTCCATCGCCCAGCCGTCGATGCTCAGCTCGTCCTGGCTGAGCGGGAGCGGCTCGCCGCTCGCGACACGCAGCTGCCATTCGACGAGGTCGACCCCGGTGATCTCTTCGGTCACCGGATGCTCGACCTGCAGGCGGGTGTTCATCTCCATGAAGAAGATGCGATCGGCATCGAGGCCTTCGCCCGCGTCGGCGATGAATTCGATCGTGCCGGCGCCGACGTAGTCGACCGCCTTTGCTGCACGCACTGCGGCTGCACAGATCGCCTCGCGGGTGGCATCGTCCATTCCGGGAGCGGGGGCCTCCTCGATCACCTTCTGGTGGCGCCGCTGGAGCGAGCAGTCGCGCTCGAACAGGTGGACCACGTTGCCGTGGGTGTCGCCGAACACCTGCACCTCGATGTGGCGCGGGCGGGTGATCCACTTCTCGAGCAGGACCTGGTCGTTGCCGAAGCTGGCGCGCGCCTCGCGCTGGCAGGACTCCAGCATGTCCTGGAACTGCGCGGCTTCGTCGACCTTGCGCATGCCCTTGCCGCCGCCACCGGCGACGGCCTTGATCAACACCGGCCAGCCGATTTTCTCGGCCTCGGCGAGCAGGCGCTCGGGCGACTGGTCCTCGCCGAGGTAGCCCGGCGTGACGGGGACGCCGGCCTGCTGCATCAGCTTCTTTGCTGCATCCTTGAGGCCCATCGCGCGGATGCTCTCGGGCTTCGGGCCGACCCAGATCAGTCCGGCCGCGGCGACCGCCTCGGCGAACCCGGCGTTCTCGGAGAGGAAGCCGTAGCCCGGGTGGATCGCCTCGGCGCCGGTCTGGAGTGCGGCGGCGATGATGCGCTCGCCGACGAGGTAGCTTTCGGCCGCGGGGGAGGGGCCGATGTGCACCGCCTCGTCGGCCTCGCGCACATGCAGCGCCCGGGCGTCGGCGTCCGAATAGACCGCGACGGTACGGATGCCCATCGCCCGCGCGGTGCGGATCACGCGGCAGGCGATCTCGCCGCGGTTGGCGATGAGGAGGGAGGTTATCATTGGACGCCCTCGTCAGGCAGCGGGGTCATCGGTGGGGGCGGGATGTCCTGCTCCATACGCACGGCGATGAGCAGCTTGCCGCGGGTCCACTGCGGCCATTCGGCGGGCTCCTCGGGGCTGCGCAGCGCGGCGAGGAATGCGCGCGAGACGCAGCGCGCCTTGGTCAGCGCCGAGGTGCTCGCGCGGTGGTCCCATGCCGCCGCGCCGCGCTCGCGCACCTCGCGGCCGATCGCGCCGTAGATCTCGGCCGCGGCGAGCACCGCCCAACGCTGGCGGAAGCCGAGCCGCGCGGCGCCGACGCGCGCCGCGGCCTCGTGCCGCTCGGCGAGGTCGAGCAGGCGGGCGACGAGCGCGACGAGTTGCTCGCGATAGGCTGGCTTCATGTGCTCGCCCGGAGGGATGTCGGCCTCGGCGAGCCATTCGGCCGGCAGGTAGCAACGGTCCGCGGCGTCGTCGTCAGACACGTCGCGGGCGATGTTGGCGAGCTGGAACGCGAGGCCGAGGTCGCAGGCGCGGTCGAGCGTTTCCTCGTCGTCGTCGGGGACGCCCATGATGTGCGCCATCATCACTCCGATGGCACCGGCGACGTGATAGCAGTAGCGCATCAGGTCGGCTTCGCTGTGCGGCTGCCAGCCCTCGGCGTCGAGCTCGAAGCCGCCGATCACGTCCTCGGCCATCTGCATCGTCAGTCCGGCTTCCTGCGCCACCTGGCCGAACGCGTCGAACGCCATGTCGGCGGTCGGCTGGCCCTCGAGCGCGCGGCGGGTGAGCACGCGGATCGCCTGGACGAGGTTCTCGGCGTCCTCGGGATCGTCGGCGGGCTTGAAGCCAAACTCCTGGCCGTCGGCGATGTCGTCGCACCGGCGGCACCAGGCGTAAAGCAGCCAGGCGCGCTCGCGCGTGCCGCGGTCGAACAGGCGGCTTGCGACCGCGAAGCTCTTGCTGCCTTTGGCGATCGCCTTGCCGGCCTCCTCGACCAGCTCCTCGCGCTCGCGCCAGCCGCCGGTCTGGCGCATCGTCGGGCGCAGGATGCGCGACGGGGCGAGCAGGCGCGGGCGCTGGTTCTTGACGCGGCGGATGGCCATCAGAGCTCCTCGGCCTTCATCTGGAAGATCGGCTTGTGCGGCTCGTAATTGGCCATTTGTTCGAGCAGGGCGTCGAGCTCTTCCTCCACGATCAGGATTCCGCGGTGCTCGGCACGGATGAAGCCGGACTCGCCCATGCGGTGGTAGAAGGCGACGAGGCCGTCGTAGAAGCCGTAGGGGTTGAGCAGGCCAACCGGCTTGTCGTGGTAGCCGAGCTGGGCCCAGCTGACCGCTTCCCACAGCTCGTCCATCGTGCCGACCCCGCCGGGGAGGGTGAGGAAGCCGTCCGACAGGTCGGTGAAGGCTTTCTTTCGCTCGTGCATCGTCTGCACGACGTGCAGCTCGGTGCAGGCGCGGTTGGCGACTTCGGCAGCGACCAGCGCCTCGGGGATCACCCCGATGACCTC